>QIGD01000146.1 GCA_003229935.1 Methanobacteriota archaeon
TAATCTCGACATCTCTTTTGCCTCTATTTCTCTCTTTTTTTCCGTCATTTTAATCACTAAATTAATATTCTATTTGATTCTTTAGGGTGGGGTATATCCCATGTATGAATCTCAAGTACTTCCTTCTTTTTAAAGTTTCCCCCTTCATAAATGCGAGGAGCTTCTGTTTTGTTTTGGAATATTGTTGTATCAACAAGGTTCCATCTTGGCTCTAAAGTTTCTATTATTATTTTACGTTCTAATTTTTGTTTAATGATTAGATTTTCTAATATCAATAACAATCTCGCTACATGATTATCCAGGTTTAGTTTATGAAATTGGGTTTTACCAACTTTACGGGTTTCTTCAATTATTCCTTCATCAAGCAATCACGTGATAAATCTGGGGTCAAAACGCATATTTCTGGCTTCTGTCAAATGGATTTTTCGAATAAGTTAGCGGAGCAAACTGTCAAATCTAGGCTATACCTTTATATCCCGCATCTCTCAGCTTTTCAGCTGTTACATCACCAACTCCAGGTAAATCTTCAAGCTCCATAATTCTCACGTTACTCAGCGGATTGTGAGGTGGCAGCAGCAAGTATCTGGAGTTCAGTTATAGGGTTGGCTTCTTCAACGCTTGCTACGATTACTTCAAGCTTTTTAGAATAATTGTTCAGTTGTACCTTCCCTTTCACAAGAACTTCTTTTCCTCTCACTGATCTTATTACACTTTTTATTTTTTCTTCGTCTGCATTGAACAACCATTCGAGGTCTTTTGAAAGAAGAGAGGCCGCTTTTGTGCCAAAGAAGACGTTCATGACGACATCAGTGCCATCATCTACATACCCTGACATCACAAGATTCTGGTCACTGTCTTCATTTTCAAACACCCTTGGCTCAAAAACTTCAACGAGTGTGCCTCTGATTTCTACATAATCTCCTTTCTGAATATCTCTGATGTACTTTCGGGTATAATCCTGTAGTTTTTGCAACTCCTCTACTTTTTCCAGAGAGGGTTTGAAAGGTATAGTTCCTACTTTTTCAATATCAGCAAGAGAAGTGATTATAACTCTTTTATCACCTTCTCTGTTACTCTTCTTATAAGCCACAGGAACTCTGATAAATTCTCCTTCTTTAATTTCTCCACAATTATATACTCTGAGCACTGCAGCACCCGTATTATCTGCCACCATCATCGAGGCAAAAGAAGAATCTTCAGTCTTCTTAAAGGTGACAATTTTCATTATCTGAGCTATAAAGCTGAAATAAGGTATCTCCTCTGAGCCCTCTGAGAGCATCTCTATCTTTATTTCTGGAGCAGATATTTTTTTGGGTATGTTAACATCCAGTGGATTCGCTTCTAATACTGTTGAATTTCCTGCATGGAGTTCAAGATGCATTTTCTGGTCCATTCTTGTATAAGCCCCTTTCATCATGAGCACATCTCCTTTTGTGAGTAACGTTCCAAATTCAGCATGTTGATTCCATAGACATGCAGAGATAACTCCTGTGCTGTCAGCAAGCACAGCGCTGTCAGCAAGCACAGCCTTTACTAATTTACCCTTACCTTTCTTTTCCTTCTTTGTGAACTCTTTCATAGGATATATGTGTAAAACTCTTAAAACAAGATTTACACTCTTCATACCTTCAAAAAGTTCAGAAACAGTTAACGTTTCCCTCGTTTTTATAGGCTTCACTACTGAAGAAATATCCACCTCTTCTTCCTTAGCTACAATCAGGGCTGCTGCGTCCTGACTTATAAGACCTTTAAAATCACTCATTTTTTCTTCGATTAGTTTTAATATGTATGTCTTACTTTTTTCTGTTTCCGTAATAATTTTTTCAACAACCTCATCAAAAGAAATGTCATATGTACTCATACAACCACCTCATTTAACTTCTTTGAACCTACCTATTTTAGGCTCAAAGATGATTCCTGCTGTAAGCAAGTCATTCAGGATTTTATCTAAAGTATCTTCGGATATTTTTTCTTTGTTTCCATTCTCACAAAAAGCAGAGACTAATGCAGTATATTTGATTCCATTTGCTCTTGAATTGTCTTTGATATACTGAGAGATTCTTTCTACATCCTCGTTATTTGACTCAGTAATCTTTTTTTCAACAGGTTTTCCAAAGATACTGATTAAATCTGCTCTGAAGAGTTCAGCATCCAGAACGGTAATGTCTGTAATTGTCTCTCCGAGGATATATCGCTCTCTCTGGAACTCTTTTATTTTCCCGATTATCCTGACCAAAGCACCATCCTCTACTCCTTGTGCACGCTTAATAGCACCCCTAAAGAATCTTACGGATATCTCATCTGTATTTTCTTGAAGTGTAGTATGTCTAAATGGTGTGACTTTGAAGAAAGCCAGTTGCGTCTCTGAATTAAAATAAGAATTACTTACAACACCTACAATATGTACCCTTCTTGCTTTTATATCACCTAATTGTAAATATTTACCTATTTCATCTTCCTTCATTTCAGAGTTTATAATATCAGGGATTCTTGCTTTAATTGCGACATATCTTTTCATCATATTATCCCTCCAAAATTTCATTTCTTAGTTTTATCTGCTTCCTTGCAGAAGAGTCAACAAAAGGTTCCCAGGATTCTTCACACACCTTTGGGTTCAAACCAAAAGAGCATATTCGTGTATATATTTCCAGTCTTTTTGCTTCTTTCAGCCTTTCGAGAAACTTTGTCTTGTTTGCCTTGGAGTGTATGCAGTTCAAACACTTGTTCGATTTCTCATTTACTGTTATGAGAATCAGAGATTTTACCAAATCGCTCTTTTTGAACTCCACTTTCAATCTCTGAAGGCGATAGACATAACTCATAATGAGTTTTTCTATATTTTCCTCAGTAGCAGAAATTATCTCATTAGCGATATGTGAATCTTCTTTTTCTATAGGGGCACACTCTGTATTCTGCAGATTATAAAAACACACCCGGTCAGTGAACCATGGAGTCATCCCCATTTTTTGAGTTTTTAACACATCTGCCCTGGAGTGTACACAGTTTATGCATGGATTATTCTTACTGTATTTTTTTAGTGCCTGAAAGAGCTGTTCTTCTACGCCATCAGAGCTTTTGAACAATCTCGTGAAGCTTCTCACAAGATGAGGTGCTTTATTATTTATCTCCTCACCACGATACTTCTGCATTTTAATACCCTCCTGATTTGGTTTGGAGTAAGGAATTTGTATTAGCGGTCTTCGTCTTTTTTCTCTTCCTTTCCTTCTTCCATACCTTTTTCAAGCTCTACTCTGGCCTTTCCTATACTTCTAGCCAGCTCTGGTATTCTACTCCCCCCGAAAAGCACCAGAACAACCAGGAAGATTATTATTAATTCATTTTGACCTATCATCCTTTTTCTCACCTCCATGAGATTATTTAAAAATATGAATAGGTAGGGAGTATTTAAAAGAATCAGAAAGTCCCTCTGCGAAAGCTGAGGGTGGCTGACTGATTCATCCAACCCTTATTCTGAAATTGAATTAAGGTATTTAGCCACCTCTTTCTCCTTCAGATATACCCATGGAGTGGTGATTTTCTCGAAGACAGCTGCAAGAATTGATGGATATGCAGGGTCTTCCTTAGATATACCTGCGTGGTCTACGATTCTCTCAGCTTTGTTTATCTTTATGACATAATACTGGTCATAGAATTTTTCCTTTGCTTGCTCTTCTTTAATTAATTCTTTTTCTATTGATTTCATATTTTGTATTTCTTTTTCCATGTGTTTATCGTGTTCGTCTGTTTTAGGATGTTCTTTTTTCTGTTCAACTGTAGGAGATATATTGTTAGTCTGATAACTTAGAAAATTGGTGAACCCGTTCTTCACATAATATTTAAGGAAAATCTTATCCCCCTGACTGAGTGATTGAAGTATTTTATTCCCATCTTTTTCAGTCATACAATATTTAGTATAATACCCGCCTTCAATGGATTTTATCCAGGCTGTGTAGCCCTGGCCTTGATTTTTTTTAACACCACAATCTTCTACTTCAATTTCAATTGTTGTTGCCATTTCTAACCCTCCTTTTAATTACCTCTTTTTTATCGCAGATACTGCAAATATATTTTATATTTTTCTTGGCTTGATTCCGTGAAGTGCCATATCCTTTTTTATCACAATCACCACACAGGCCTTTTGAAGTGTATATCCTTTCAGGTTTCATCGTTGATGGCCTCCTCTTCACACAAAAGATTCCCAGTTGTTTCACATACAGACCGAAACCCTTTGTTCTTACCTTTACAGATGCTATAATAAGAACATTTATTAGGCTTGATTAAGGTTGTTTTCTTTGTCTTTCCCTCTACTCCTTTTTTGATTACAGATGTTCTCTCTTTTTCAGAAAGTTGGCTTTCCTTATAATATATTGTTGTACCTTCTTCTTTCCGTCTGTTTAATTCCCCTTTAGCAACAAGTTTGTTGACAGTGCGCTGAATGCTTGCTATATTGTGCTCTGTAAAGGTGAGGTACAATTCAGAGAGAGATGCAGACCCTTTCTCTTCTATCTTCTTTATGATTTTATCTTTAAGAGACATGATTCCACCTCTTTTTTCACCTTCTTCATAATTCTCCCTCTTCTGGTTCTGGAAAGATTACAACTTTAACCGTTTTGTCATCAAGCACATCAAAGACTGCTCCACCTTTAAGGACAATGGCAACCTGTCCTTTTTTAAGGCTAAATAGTCCATTCGTTTTTACTATCCCCTTCGTCAAAAGGTAATCTGAACTTCCTTTCAGTATTTTCTCTTTAGGTATAAATATGAAGAAATTGTCATAGTCTTTGACAATAACACCTCTGACAACATCTCCAGAAGAAAATTTATCCCAGTACTTCTGTGGGATTAACCCTATTTTTCCCTGGTGTTTGACAATTATCTGCTCTGAGTCTCCCTTTCCGATTTCTATCAGAGCAACGAATTGCCAGTCATCTTTTGTGGCCATTAAATCACCTCTAAAAAAAGAAGATATACACTGGTTATAAAAGAATCAGATTTTTTTGCTGAAATCGCCTTTTTTACATGCCCAGACCATGACCTCACTGCTGCTGTGAGAGCATCATTTTTCTGAAACAGATTATTTAACACGAAACATGCGAAAGAACTTTTTAGCTGTGTTTTGACATGTTTCAACGCTTGTAGAATTCCCTCTTTACCTCTTATTGGAGAGAATCTTATATTACTCTCAGTGTTGGTTCTACTTTACATAGCCCTTTCCAGGGGTCAAAGTAGAACATATGATTGAAAGTATTCTCTTTACCTTCTCCAAATTTGAATTTATGGTTAGTCATAGTCTGGAGGAACTGGTCAACTCTCTTTGGGTCCCATGTCTCCATAATAATCACAGTGCTTTTCTGACCAGACCTTAAAAGTAACCCTTCTTTAATCCAATTATCTATTTTATACCACTTCTATCTTTTCCCGAAAAAATTTCCTCTTCCTTGGTCATGCCGTCTACATGGTAAAAGTCCATAACCTGAAGAAGCTCAAATGGTGCCTACACAACTATTGTACTGGGGAAATAACGCAGAAATGGGCTGCAAAATACCTTGGGATAACTTCTGGAAGATTCAGACAGGTCCTCAAAGAATACAAAAAAATGGAACTATCCCAAAAATATGCTTAAATCTTGGAAGGCCAAGACGTGAGATTTCTGACGAATGTAAAGACCTTGTAAAGTTAGAACATGGCAAATATGGACTTAATGCATTGTATTTAGAGAAAGTAATCTATGCAAAACACAAGATACGAATACCCCATAACACAATACATAAAATCATGCTTAAAAAGGGATTTAGCAGAAGACGAGGAAACCCTGGATAAGATATGAAAGGAAGTATTCGTTATCAGCAGTACATATGGACTGGTATGATAGCAAGGTGAATGGAAAGCAGGTATGTGTTGTTCTTGACGATACTTCCAGAAAAGTTCTTTCAGGTGGGGAATTCCACCATGCCACAACAGAAAATTCGATAACCGTCTTAAAAAATGCAATAAAGGTCTGTAGAGATTATTATCCCATAGCTGCCATAATCACAGACCATGGGAGTCAGTTATATGCCAATAAAAGAGATAAAAAGGGCAATGCAAATCAGGAGTTTGAAAACTTTCTCAAAGAAAAAGGAATTAAACACATATTGTGTGGTATAAATCATCCTCAAACAAACGGAAAATATGATAAATGGAATGATTTCTACAAAAACCATAGAGAAAGGTTTGAAAACCTTCGAGATTTAATAGAGTGGTATAACAACAGACCACATGGGGCATTAAACTTGAGGAGGGCAGAAACACCCAATGAAGCCTTTATCAGAAAAATGAAACCAGAACTCTGATTCGGGTTTGCTATGAAATTATTTGGTTGGTGAAATGATGAAAATAGTGAAAAAGATAAAAGAGGAAATTATTATGGGAAAAGA
>QIGD01000147.1 GCA_003229935.1 Methanobacteriota archaeon
AAGTTTTTGTATCATGGAAGAAAGGTCTTTAAATGCGTAATGCATTATCGGTGAACGCAACCTTCCGCACTCTCCCTTGACAACAACCCTCTCATGGACAGTGCTTTCTGTAAACCTTCCTGCATCTCTACGGAATAATCTCAGGACAAGGTCAGGATACTGTCCCCCGAAACGGAGCCATTTCCGGTCGTAGAGATTCTTTCGGGGCATATAATAACCGGCAATCCCTTTATCGTCTTTCACCACCTGAAGAATCTCTTCTGATAGTTCTGCAGTTACTGCCTCATCTGCATCTATACTAAAGACCCATTCACATGTTGCCTTATCAAGGGCAGATTGCTTTTGAGGTCCGAACCCCTTCCACCCTTCCAGATAAACCTTACCGGCAAGGCCTTTCAATATCTCAATTGTTCCATCAGAGCTTCCCGAATCAACAACAACAATTTCATCACACCAGGAGAGGCTCCTCAAGCACCTGTCTATCTGATCCGCCTCATTACAGGTTATAATAATTGCCGTGACCCCGGATATTGGTCAACTCCGTTTTTGCAATAATAGCCATCAACTCTTATGCTCTGTTGAAGAATTTCGATGTTCCGGTCAAGCCTGTCCCTGTCAAAAAAATCATGATGAAGATGAAAACAGCATGCACGAAACTTGATATCCTTCCTTTTTATGCCAAATTTATATAATCTTGCAACAAGCTCCGAGTCTTCTTTTCCCCATCCCTCAAAATCTTCATTAAACCCGTTGACTGCAAGAAAGTCTCTTCTGAACAGGCTCATATTACAACTCCTGATACCTTTTAATGAGCGGGTCTTTTTTATCAGTGGTATCGGGAGCCTAAAAAAATTATGTATATTGATAGCTTCTCTTTGAAGAGATAGCAATAGGAGCCTTTTTATATTTATGCTTTTGAAATCGAATTTTTTAGAAGCCTTCCCTCCTAACAAAACCCTATGACCCTGAATGAAATATCCCTCCTCTAAAAAACTCAAGTGATCTAATACAAAATTGCGGGAAGGCATGCAGTCATCATCTGTGAATATTATGTACTTCGCCGTGCTCTTTGCAGCTGCCTTATTTCTTATTTTTGCAGCCCGAAATCCTTTGTCAGGGTGCAAGACATGCAGAATAGGGATTTCAGATTTCCCTGCAGCTTCCTTCACAACTGAAGCGGTCTCTTCCGTGGAACCGTCATCGGCAACTACAATCTCAAAATCCCTGCAAGTCTGATTCATGTAGCCCTCAATTACCCTTTCAAGATAATGAGGACGGTTATACGTACTCATAATTACGGATATTTTCATCCCAAAAACACCTGAACTATCTCACAAGCCTAAAATGCTTCTTGCTCAACTCTACACCCAGAACACTCTCAACCCACAGAGCAATCCTGTGTTTAATCTCCCGCTTACTCAACTTATGCGAAGGTGCGGCTTTAAATATCCCTTTAGCCTCAGGCAGCCAGCCCTCTATTACCGCTGGGTGTTTGCCTTTGAATTCTCTCAGTATTGCACTGTCAATATTTGAATACTTCACCTCTGAAGAACCCTTGTCACTCCAGTACTTGCCAACTTTCTGCGTCTTCAACTTCATCTGCTCTTCACTTCTCACCCACCCATAGTGGTAGATATTCGCCCCTGTCAGGGCCGCCCTTGGATACCTCCCCCTCTTGTGATTTTCCATTACAATGAAGAAAAGCCCTTTAGGCGCCCAGCTCGGGATATTATTTCTCAAAATTCTCGGGGCTTTTCTGTACCACCCTGGTGACCACGCATAGGTGTTTCTGTTTCCATAGAAATGAATATAATCAAAGACCAATACTTCCACCCTGTCATCGTGAAGATATTTCTCCATAGATGCCCTTATCACTGGAAGATCGTCTTCATGAATCACCTCATCCGACTCCAGATAGAACGCCCAGTCACCGGTGCAGTTGAAGAGGGCTATGCTCTTCTGCTGGCCGTAGACAAAACCTTTCAGTTTTACATCCGTCCGCATGTTTTCGTTCCACTGGGTATGGATAATTTTAATTTTAGCGCTCCCGATACCCTTTATCATCCTCTCGGTTTCGTCCTCACATGGACCAAGAGAGATAATAAATTCATCCACAATCGGCAGAACAGATTTAATGGACTGTACAAATGGATAGCCTAATATCTGAGCATTCCTTATAAAAGTAAAACCGCTGACCTTCATGCCGATTTCTATGAACTCCCTATTTTTTTATTTTCAGAGTATACTTCTATTGATTTGTATTCCCGTCAACAGAGCAAACATCATACCGGTCGCAAACGACAGTATCTGTGTGTCCGTCATACTCCCGATTATCAGCACAATGCCGAAAGAAAGCACGGAAAAGCCTTCAATCGTATCACGCGACTTCCACCCTCTCTTAATAAAAACTGCCAGGAGCCAAATAAAGGAGGCCAGTCCCACGATGCCGTAACTTACAGCCATATGGAGAAAACTGTTATGTGGATGCACAAAATCAGGTAGTTTTGGGTCGTCTTTGTACTTTTTCATCGCTTGTTTATATCCCCCTGTCCCAACACCGATAATAGGGTTTTGCAGAAATATATTTACTGCACCGTTCCACATATGCAGCCTCAGTCCAACTGAAGTGACTTTACTGCCGTTATAATATAGTTTTACTTCATTTACCGCCTTAATAGTCCTGTCTTGGACGGTCGGAGAGAAAGAGAGTATTGCTATTCCTGCAAGTACGGCTGCTGCAATTTTTATAGTATGTTTTTGCCCTAGAATATTATATAGCATCCATGGGGACAAAACCACGAATGCAAGGTATCCAATCCTACCGATATTTACAGAAAGACTGACCAGGTATGTGAGCATCAGGAATAAAATGCCTACCTTTTCCCTCTTATGCTTTACCCTACTGGAATAAAAAGACAATAGAAGCATCCCATAAACCAACATGAGGGAAAAGATAATATGACTCATGTATCCCGCAGCAAATCCCTTTGGCATAGGGATGACGCCCATTTCTTGTAATATTGCAACGATGGCAGTCAGTGTCAGACCGGCAAGAAAGGCTCTAATTAATATCTTGGTTTGATCATTACGATATATTGAAGCAATAGCAAATGGATAAAGCCAATAATAGCTTTTTTTTGCAAACTTCAATCCTGTTGCCATATCTCCGGTCCAGAGGAGCCCTACCAACGGCAACAACATAAACAGAACTACAGGCTTGGTCCAGTCCTGGTTAAGCCACCTTTCTCTATCTTTAATGAACTTCCCGGAGAATATCCATACAGCTAAGGAGAATCCACCTGCAATAATTGCCGGAGAAGTAGCAACAGGGATAAAAAAGAACGTGCAGCAAAAGCTCCAGAACAACAGCATATCCACCCGACTGCCTTTTGCAGCCACGCTTGTCGATGCACCCTGATTCAAAACATTCCCCTTCATATATCCACCCGCAGCCATGATTTGAATTTTCCGGGCAAGACTTTTACTGCCCGACTAAATCTTTGAAGAGAATATTATAAGCAGACGTGGTTCTTCATAAATCTTTCTTTAAGCGGGGTGGTCACAAACGCTTAATCGGTATAGTATACTATAACCATGAAAAAAGTTTTCAGGGAGACTTCTTCAAAGGACTGGAAAAACGATTTTCACACAATATGGGCACTCACGAGACCGCATCTCCCCAGGTTGATAGTAGCAGTGCTGTGCAGCCTTGCTCTTTCGGCTATTAACGGCGGGATTGCGTGGCTCGTCAAACCATCCCTGGACAGCCTCTTTGTTGAAAAGAACAGGACTATCCTGTTTCTGCTGCCGGCAGGGGTTTTTTTATTGTTCGTATTCAGAGGTTTGTTTGCCTTTCTCAATAATTTTCTGATGAGTTCCATTGGTGCAAAGATCGTAAAGACACTCCGCCAGGCCCTTTACAATAAACTCCTGAGCCTCCCCATCTCTTTCTTCTCCAAAAAATCCAGCGGTTCCATAATATCCAGGATACTTAATGATATCGGAAGCCTCGAGAACCTGATCGCCAACACGGCAAGGAACTTCTTCGTCCAGTCCACAACAGTAATAGTCCTTGCTATTGTCGCCCTCTTAAGGAGATGGGACCTGGCCCTCCTCTCCTTTACAATCATACCCATAGTCGTGATCGTTGCCGA
>QIGD01000148.1 GCA_003229935.1 Methanobacteriota archaeon
CATTTGCCGATAAGATAAGAGAAGAGGTCATTAAACTGAAGCCTTAAAGGGTTTTATTGAGAGAGCAGGTGAAGGGTAAAAATCCCTCAATTCGAGTATAATAAGCCATGAAGTTCTTAAATTATGAGGTTAAAAGATGATAAAAAATCCTGAGGTGCTCAGGAAATTAGCGGAGACAACCTATGGAGATTAAAGATGAAGAATCTTGAAGAAATAAAAAAGATTCTTGAGCAACACAAGTCAATCATTGAAAAACAATTTAAAGTTAAAGAAATTGCCATCTTTGGTTCTTTTGTCAGAGAGGAGCAGAAAGAGGTTAGTGATATAGATATACTCGTTGAATTTTATGAACCTGTTGGTTTCTTCACGTTTCTGGAACTTGAAGAATATCTAACAGAAATACTCGGCATAAAGGTAGACCTTGTATCAAAAAAGTCTTTAAAACCCGGAATAGGCAAATATATTCTGCAGGAGATGATACAGGTTTGACCAGAAAAGACTACAGCGATTATCTTCAAGACATTCTTGATTCTATTATTGAGACTAACGACTTTGTCAGAGGCATGTCATTTGAAGACTTCCTTCATGACAAGAAAACAGTAAATGCCGTTATAAGAAGCCTTGAGGTCATTGGAGAAGCCTCCAAGAACATTCCTCAGTCTTTGCGAGACCAACATCCCGATGTTCCATGGAAGAAAATGGCAGGAATGAGGGATAAGCTAATCCATGAATATTTCGGAGTTGATCTGGAAGTTTTATGGCAAACAATAAAACAGGATATTCCCTCTGTCAAACCTTTGATTAAAAAAGCCATTAAAGAACTTGATGAGTAATTTGACAGTGGTTCGCTTCCTGCGTAGCATGATAAGCAGTAGCATAGTTGCTATGTCCGACTCCTGACCTTTGCTTTCTGTCCCTGTGGAGGAGAAATGAGCGACAGGCTTAAATACGAAAGATTCCATTATTTTCATGACAGGGTGAAGGCAAACCGGTATCCGAATGCCCGGAATCTTGCAGATGAGTACGAGATATCAAACCGTACAGCACAACGGGATATCGAGTTCATGCGTGACAGGCTCAATGCACCCCTTGAATATGACCACGGAAAGAGAGGATACTTTTATAGCGACAGCTCCTATGAGCTCCCGTCACTTTGGGTTACAGAAGATAATATCGTAGCCCTTGCCCTGGCAGTCAGACTTGCCTCCTCAGTTCCCGACACTGAAATAAAGCAAAAGCTCTGCGAGCTCCTAAAGAGAATACTTAACTTGCACTATAAAGACGAAAAACTCTGCTTTGATGATATATCAGAAAAAATATCTGTAAAAAATGTAGAGTATTCAAGGGTTGATGAAGAACATTTTCAGGAGATAGTTAATGCACTCTTTAAAGTAAAGCCGCTGGCAATCGCCTATTATTCTCCACACAAGGACGAAAAGACCCTGAGAACCATTCTGCCTCTCCATTTATTACAGTATATGGGAAGCTGGCATTTAATCGCCTATTGTACAAAAAGGAGATGGATCAGAGATTTTATGATATCAAGGATTAAACAGTTAACCCCTGTTCTGGAAGAGATAACCCTGCCTGAAAACCTACCATCCATAAAGGAGTATATAAGAAAAAACTTCGGAATAATGCAGGGCGGAGAGGCCAAAGAAGTACACCTCATGTTTTCGCCTTCAGTTGCAGACTGGGTGCAGGAACAGATATGGCACCCAGCACAAAAGGTCTCTTTTGAAAGAGATGGAAGCCTCATCATGAAGTTCCAGGTTGCTGACTTCAGAGAGATAAAGAGAAAGATATTAAGCTACGGGGCTAATGTAAGAGTCCTCCTGCCACAAAAACTTGCTGTGGAGATAAGGGAAGAGATTGAGAGGATGGGGAGGATTTATTGAGGAGGACAGATGACAAAACCAAAAGAAGATAGAAAAGCCCTAAACCTGAAGTCGCCTGAAAAGGTCATTATTGTCGAGGACGATCAGGAGGTTATTATCCCCCTAAGGGGCAATATCCTCGATATCGGTGGTTCAATAAGGATACCTGACAAGGAAAAGCCCATAGATTTTCATAAAGTGAGAGAAGAAACAAAAAAAGGGTTGCTGACGGGGGTGGGGAATCGCAGGTTGAGGAATATACGAGTCTTTATCAACTCCTGACTCTTAATCTCATGAAGTCATGTCGACTACGACACTGCCTGACATAGTGAGTATGGTAAGATAGAAGGAGTTAAAAGTTTTGAGTGATTGGGGGGTTAAGGAGTGGATAGCGTATAAATTACAGCATGTTGCCCGGTCATTCCCGCGGATGGATTGTCTCATATTATGTCATTCTGAATTTATTTCAGAATCTCGTAATTTATACTGTTTTCGAAGCTATCAGACAACTGATGAGCCCGGCTGAGAAGAAACAGAAGGAGATTGGCTTCAGGAGATAGCGGGAATGAAGATTGAGAAGACAGAGGTTTGGATGCTTTAGTAACTTTTATAAGGGGTACCCGCTTTTATGGAGGGATGAATGTTTACAAAGCTGATTGAGCTAAATCAGATTATCGAAGGAAAAAGAACAAGAAGTATTGTTGAGAGATTAAATCAAGGACTCCCAGATGCTTATAAGCATGGTATTGTTATCTGCTTTGATTTAAACAACGGCCGGTATGTTGGGTTAAGACTGGTCGAAGGCTGTCAGGATGTTGTATATATGAAAGCGTCTGGAAACGGATTTGCAACTACTGCGCTTCAACCCCTTTCTGAAAAGCCTGCCTCAACTATTAATAAATTAAAAAAATCAGTAGATGCCCTTTCTGTGCAGGTTGATACGATTAAGAAGCAGGTTGAGAATATCGCAAAACACTTTAATAAAACAGAAATCATTGACGATATCAACATAAAAGTACAGGATATTTCACCATCAAAGGATGAAAGCGTATATTTTTTTGTGGCTTCTATTGATGGAGATAAAATATTCCCTCTTTACAAGGAGAGGGAAGTGCAGGAACAGATGGTCAAAAATGCTTTGGATGAGCAGTACGGTAAGGCTGAAAAGTTTCTATCCATAGAAAATGACCGTACCTGTTATCTATGCGGAAAAGCAGGACAAAAAGTCTATGGAAACTTTTCAAGGCTTAAGTGTTATAACCTCGATAAAAGGGGAGTGATAACCGGAGGTTTTTCATATAGGCAAACCTTAAAAAACTTTCCAGTCTGCAAGGAGTGTATTACAGCAGTGTCTGGAGGCTATAATTTTGCGGAGAAAAAGCTTAGATTCCAGATGTGTGGAGAAAGATATATTTTGCTTCCAAACCTACAGACAAAAGATGAGGAGCTATCAGATATTATCCTTGAAAAGTTACGAGACAGGGAACCTGCAACCCTAAGCAATAAACTTGAAAAGATATCCTATTCTGAAGATGAGATACTGGAAGAACTTGCTGAGGTGGGGGGCGGCAAGGATGTGTTGACCCTCACCATGGTTTTTTTTGAGGAATCAAACTCTTCATGGAAGATAACCGCGGAAATTCCTGAAGTGCTTCCTTCAAGAATAAAGCGTATTTATAAGGCTAAGCGTTCTGTAGAATCAAACTATTATCTTAAGATAGGAGACAAAGAATTTCATTACACATTTAGAAGCCTGCAACGATTTATGGGTGATGGTGGTAAATTAAGCCGTCGTAAATTCATGAGTTATATAGATGCAATTTTTTCAGATAGAGATCTGGATGAAAGAGTTCTTTTA
>QIGD01000149.1 GCA_003229935.1 Methanobacteriota archaeon
CTTTCTCGCATGGACTATTGTCATTATCGCAAAGGTGACCGGTAAGGACTTTAAGACTGTTATAAAGGAGATGAAAATAGGAGATATCCTTAACGAGGTCAAGCTGGTATACTTCATCGAGATGCTCATTTCACTCCAACATATCTTTGATTCTGCAAGCTCCAGGGAGGAACTGGTGGAAAGGCTTGCCGACCTGCTCTGGAAATAGGGGAAAAACTGCTATCTACGAGGAAATAGCTGAGACTCAAAGCCTATTTCCAAGCTGGAAAATGACAGCTGAACAGGGGAAAAATGTACAACCATTGAAAAATAACGGCATGTTTTTATATCTCAAAGTGAAAACTTGTCAAGTAGAGTAACTTTAAGTAGAAAGACCACGGACTTTAGTCAATAGAATCAGAAATTATGGTATTTCTCTGGTGACCTTTATCTCACCATGTTCTCCTTCATAATCAGCTAATACTTCTTCCAATCTCTGCTTGAGTTTTTTTGCTGCTTCAGGGGTAAACATGATTAAGGCATCTGAAATATAATCGTCAACGCTCTCCTCTTCATCGTCTTTCTTTCTTGGGAATTTCTCATTCATTATCTCTAGCCTGATATCCACATCAGTGCTCTTCACCAGTAGATTTGTGACATAATATTTGGAAAAGTTAGGCATCCTGACAATTTTAACTTTTTCGTTTACCAAAAGATTCCCCCTTACGCAGAGGCACTGGGATATGCCCCCTTCTTAGCATTCCATGGATAGGGCATATCTGCTTCCTGGACTATGATAACAACCTCCTGTTTCCCCTCAGGTTGTTCTTCAGGGAACTTAGATATATCGGAATCAATACCCTTGGCAAAGTTATCTCTGATAATCAGCATGGCAGACCTCAGACCAAGTGAAGTAAGATAAACTTTATCTGCTTTTATTTTAATAAAGCCCCTCTCACTCAATCTTACAAAAACTTCATCTCTTACCCATGGTTCCTTTGGAACTGCACTCCTCTGACTGAATGCCTTTTTGAAGTACAGTGAAGAGAGCAAGATTTGTGTCTCATCCAACTTTTCAAGGTCAGGAGGAAGTCTCGTTACTTTCAGCTTGCTCCCATCCTTTTCCACTTGGGGTATTCTATTGTGTACAAGGCTTATGATATTCAGATACTTTTCCACAGTAACCCTGTGATGACCTGTAGCTTCAGCCAATTCAGTTATAGAAAAAGTCTCTCCTATGCCTTTTGACCTCAGAAAATTTGAGATACCGTATATTATATCAACCGGATCACGTCTCATTCTTATCAACCATCCTGAAATTATAATTCTTCATACATAAAGTTATGGGGAAATATACATTGTAGTGTAACAATCTTTATATTATAATATAATTATTCACATGTAAAACTGTTATTTAAACCTATCGGATAATATCAAAATTTCGAATTATGTGTATCTTATTACAATAGTTGCAGCGAATTTCAAATGTGTTATATAAATCTCCTATCCCTACTGTTATTTTTTCTGTCTTTTTCTCTCTCATTTTAGGGCATTCAACTTCTACATGCACTTCTGCCTTAAAAAAATCACCATCGTCTTCCTTATTTCCCTTAGAATAACTGATTTCTATGAGTTTGAGGAACCTGGAAACGCTAATTGTTGACAATATTAAATCTACAAGCACAGGATTTACAAATTCCTTTATATCTGGACGGTTTTCACCCTCCGGTTCAGTGATTGATTTCCAGTAAGTATTTAGATTGTCTTTAATATCATTGAGAATGTGCTCTGTCTCTTTACTTGGATGAAGGGTATAAACAATATCATCTGACTTAGGTTTTGACTTTAGAAAACCCTTTTTATGTAGCTGTTTCAGTGCTTTACCAACTCTCTCCCTATAATCATCCTGCTGTCCAGACTTCTTGTGGGGGAGCTGTCTCTTTATTTTACCGGAATCCATTGTAACTCCACCATAACATTTATTCTTTATCATTATGCATAAAATAAGGATTTCCTGATTACTAATGTCATCAGATATCTTGTCCATTAATAAATCATATCAATATAATTCCTATTTAAAACTTTCATCTCCTTTAACTTCACTGTTATCCCTATGTTTTTATATGAGAGGGAGGAATTACAACAAATACTTTTATTTTCGCCCTTTCTAATAGAGTCCTCGCTGGACTCATCGTTCGGCAAGTCTCTGCAGGTCTTTTTTTGAATTAATTCCCAGCGAAATGACCACGCCGATTAAACAACGATAGTTTAATATTAAAAGTGGTGATTCGAGGATGATTTAATAGGAATTTTTGTGAGAATTTGGAAGGATCCTGTTACTAATATTCTCAGCAATGACTATGCAACAGACGAATAACGCGGACTTTGTGGCTAACTGTGTTTTCCCATGATTTTAGTGCCTTCGCACACTTTAAATATAAGAATTTTTGTAAATGTTATCTCTTCAGGTGGTTGGTAACAGAGGACATGTTGGTAACAGTGGATATGGTGGTAACTATGGAAGAAAAGGAAAAGATTGTTGTTCGTATAAAAATTGAGGAAGGTTTTTGGAGGTCGTGGGTTAAAAGTCCGGCAGTCGAGCGAGGAGAACCTGCCCAAGAGTTTGCCGCAAATTTGATGAAAATAGGTGCCCGTATACTTGAAAAGAATGAAATCCTTTTGGAAGATGCTTTGACTGAAGCGGAAAAGAAATACTTGGAGAATGGTTTTAGGGTGCTTCGAGGGGGCGCAATTCTTTTCCAAAGAGACAGGGTGCTCCACATGGAACTAATGAAGGAGAATATCCATATTCATATCACCTTTTATGGCATATTTGCAGAACGAGATCCAGATTATACCATCGTAGGAATGTTATGGAGTCCAGAAGACCTTGATAAATACGAAATCGAGAATGAGAATGAGAAGGAGATCATATTAGAAGCGCTTCACATTGGGAAAGAAACTTTCCTTGATGTTCTAAATGGTTATGCAGAGCTAAACATACACAACAAAGAAAATGGGAGAATGCTGTGATACCGGGAGGTAATAGAAATGGATGAAGGATATCTTGAAATTGAAAATAGTCAGAAAGAAAAATGGTCGGAATTTGAAGACTCCGACTTTTCCACAAGAGAGGAATTCCTTAAAGCAAGGGAGTTGGGCATTAATGATAAAAATACACTAAAAGTCTACAATTTCATTGCTTTATTCCAGACCGGCACTCCAATCGCAATATCAAAGATTGAAGAGAAAACAAAAATCTACGAAGATGATTTAGAAGAAATATGCCAGGAAGTGCCAGTATCGAAACTAGGCAAGTACATGGGGGATGCGGGGAACTTCATACGGGGTGAAAAAACCGCTTACCCCTATAATTGTGTGGTAATTGATGGATCAAATGTAGCCTTTGATAATGACAGCAAGGCAAAACTTGAGAGAATAAAAATTGTTAAAAAGAAGGCAATGGAAATCACAGGACTGCCTGTCTACGTGTATGTGGGAGCACCTCTTAGGCATCATATAGATGACCATGATGGACTGGAGGAGTTGATCAAAAGAAAGGAGGTTAATCAAAATCCTGTTTAAAAGGTGCTCCTATAAAATCGCCATATGTAAAAACGCCAAGGAAATCTGATGGAGCTAATCTAAAATCATTCAAGACTCTTCTAGGAACTTTTCTTATATTTGTTAGATATATTATTACATTTCTTGAGTTCTCCCCAAAAAGTTTATTAGTTACTCTCCAAAAT
>QIGD01000150.1 GCA_003229935.1 Methanobacteriota archaeon
CGAACGGGAGCACTGATACCCCCAAAGAGGCAACTCCGAGAACGACGGAGACCTTAGAACCCCACGAACTTTAGTCGTGGGAGTATGTCAGAGAACTCTTTATTATCGAATGGAAAACTACTCACAGATTTTAGCTGGTAAGATAATGTAAAGTTGTTGGTAATTGTATATTTTTCTTTTCTGGACTTTTATACACTTAATACAATATCTAATGTTAAATAGGTACATAAGAAAAGAGACATATTTAAATAGATATTCTCAGAGAACGAAGGAAGGTTCTCTTTCCTTTTATTTATCAGAGAAGATATAGCCTTTTCTGATTCTATTATATACTCAAATAAATATTTGGCTTAATTGAGTGTAGGATTTTTGGTATTGCCAGTATTATCACCTACTAACTTTTTTTAAGTTCTGGCCTTACACTCTTCTCACCCCCTCCCTGCTTTTTCCAACAATTCTACTCTGCTAAAAATAACAGTATGACGTATCTGATTCTTTTATATACTCTTCTCCTACCTTGATTATTGCAAAACCTTTACGCTATATGTTGAAGGTTCGGGCTGAGTTTCACAGCCTTATGCCCTTTAAGGTATCTCTTCGGAGCTGGTGAATAGGGCAACCCAAAAAACGGATGAAACTGAGAAATAAATACAATTTTAACGGAGGTGAAAAGGGCAATTCCTCCCCATCCTTCACGAAAGGGGTTTCCTTGCCCAACAAAGATGATTGGAGATAGTGAGCTTCTTATTATAATTATCGTGACTTTCTTTTTATTCGGTCCAGATAAACTTCCAAAAATAGCCAAAAAAATAGGCAAAGCCAGTGGAGAGTTCAAGAAGGCGTATAAAGAGGCTGAAGGAGAGCTGGGTGAAGAAATTGATGAACTTAAGAGATTAAAAGATGATTTCACCAACTGACAAAAGGTGTTTTATATGAAAAGAATATTATCTTTTGGCGGGGTGTTAACACAACAGCCCTATTAGCATTGACGAAGCTCGGAAAAATATAATATGATTATGTCCTGTTTGCTGATACGGGTTGTGAATGTCTGGAAACTTATGATTATCTAAAAACAATTATAAAACCTTTATGTCTTGATTTAGGAGTTAAATTTGTAACTGTGATAGGAAAAGAAGGTGAAACAGATAATTTATATGATTATTTTTGGAAATATAAATTAATACCTTTGCCTTATGTTAGAATGTGTACAGGCAAATTTAAAATTCAACCTATAAGAAGATGGCTCTTCAAAAATTTAGAGGAGTTTGAAGTGGATATTGGTATAAGTTATGAAGAAAAAAATAAGGGCTAAAGGGGGAATAGATTATGTTGTAAATCATCCCCTGGTGGATATGAAAATAAACAGACTTGAATGTAGGAAAATTATAAAGAAAGCGGGAATACCACAGGCCGGAAAGACAGGTTGTTATATTTGCCCCTTCCAAAGAATATCTCAATGGCGGGAACTTTTGGATATCCACAAAGAAATCTTTTTAAAAGTAGAAGCCCTGGAGAAAAACGGCAAGAAATACCCCGGTACTTATATTTCAAAAAAGCCTTTGTAGGAAATTAGATTAAGAAGAAACGAAACATTACAGGCAGATTTAAGAGGGAATTTTGCCTGTGTATTGTGTCACATCTGACAAAGAAATTTCCCTACTCAAGAACTCCACCAGTCACATTAATAGTATTTGTATCTGCACTTTTTGATAATATCATTGTACCCCCTGAGTTGAACTTCATAAGTGTATAAGGGGTAAAAGGTGCTATTTCAACATAAGTTTTTAGAGAGTAATGTTGTCCATTATCTATCTGTATCGTCAAAGTTGTTGAGTTCTCTAATGGAATAACCTCAAGAGTATATTTATGACCTGCCACTTCATCAAATAATGTGAAAGAATAGGTTAAAGAGCTTTCATAGACGCTAGAAACAGCCACCGTTTTACTCTGTACCACTTCCAGCAGAGCGTTTGCTTCTGCAATTCCCCTGAGGTTCTGCTGACTCTGGAAATATTGTACTCCTACAACAAGAAGAATAGCGCCAAAAACCAGCATAATTATAAGTTTATATATTAGAGATTCCATTACTGCACCCCAACCAATACAGCAGCCAATTTTTTTATTGCAACTGCAGCAGGTGAATCAGGATTTTTTAAAATAACCGGGCTACCGAATCTAACACATACCCCCACGTTGGGATC
This sequence comes from Methanobacteriota archaeon, assembly GCA_003229935.1. Classification (GTDB taxonomy): domain Archaea; phylum Hydrothermarchaeota; class Hydrothermarchaeia; order Hydrothermarchaeales; family BMS3B; genus BMS3B. The sequence continues at coordinate 2,202 of QIGD01000150.1, forward strand.
CTCAGGTATTACTGCAATAACATTAGTCTCAAGTACCCTCTCTACTTCCTGGTGGTTTAAACCAGAATTGTCATAGTAAACACGGTTTAATACAGTGCCAATTGTACGACACCCCAACCTTCCTGCAACAATCTTTGTTTTGATAGCATCACTCATACTCGAAATTTCAGGAGTGGTTACAAGAAGAAGGTAATGCCCTGCACTGAGTGCAGCCACAACATTCTTTCCGAGGACAGGAGGGGAATCAATTATAAGAATATCCGTTTGCTCTAACACTCCATCGAGGACTTCATCAAGAGTTTTTGGATATATTTCTCTCTGCTTTTTAGGATAAACCCCTGCAGGAATAACTTCTAAATTCTCTGATAGATTATATTTTGCCTGAGATATATCAAATTCACCAGCTAAGACATCATGAAGGGTAATCTTCATACTTTCCATACCGAAATGAAGCCCAAGATTTGCCATTTCAATATCTGCGTCAAGGATTGTGACTCTTTTACCCAATTGGGAGAGAGCCACACCTAAATTAGCTGTGAGCATAGTTTTCCCAACACCTCCTTTCCCAGAGGCTATAGTAATTGAAACACCCATACCATTAAACCTCAGTTATTTGTATTTGTTGATAAGAGAATAATGATTAACACCTGTTTCAGTGGTTTTATACCCTTTACCATGTATTCTCCTGTATATCCCCTTACCTTTTAATTTTGCACCTGATTTGAAGACACTTAATATTACATTAACTTTATGTTTCATATTTTTAAATTTCTTTACTTTATACTTGTTATCAGATATAAGCAAGAATATCCACCTTCTTAAAAAAAGAAAGAAAGAAAGAAAAAGGTAATTCCCCTCAAAGTCCAGCAAGTTGAGTAGAAATTGCCTTACTTTCTCCAGTGGCAGTTTGATTTACAGACGCACCCAGCTTGGTTCCAGCACTAACAGCAGCCCTCTTGTATATAACAAAGATTATAATAGCTGCCACTATAATCCCGCCAGCAAGCATTATATACTCAATGGCGCCCTGACCTTTTTCTTCCTGAAGAAATTTTTTTAACAATATATTTTCACCTCCAGATTGTCATTTACACTCCAATAAAACACCTTCCTTATAAAAGAATCAGAAAAAACAGTGTTCACTGAAGTATAAATGGTATAAAAAATAGAGTAGGTTCTCTTTCCTACTCAAATTTTTTGATTCTTTTAGAACCAAACTTAATATTTCACCCTATATGCTTGTTGCAGAGAAAAGCAGATTAACAGGTGAAGAACTGCAGAAGAAATTTGAAATGTTCTTCAGGAGTTACGATATTTTAGGCAGAAAGCCCACGACTTTAGTCGTGGGATGAATGCCTATACCCATGTTTATATCTCTTTATTTATGTTAAATAGAATAATTATACTTGTAAATGAAAAGGACTAATACTTTCAACCTAAAACCAACAGAGGAACAGGAGTCAAGGCTATTTAAGTTAGCTGACAACTGTTCCAGAATGTATAATG
>QIGD01000151.1 GCA_003229935.1 Methanobacteriota archaeon
GATTTGCCGTTGATAATAAAAGGAAAAATATCTGCGCTAATCTGCGTAAATCTGCGGCTGGATAAATGAAAAAAAGGGTAGTCATAACAGGCATTGGCGTTATATCCTCAATCGGAATCGGGAAAGATGCGTTCTGGGACAGCCTACTGAAAGGTAAATCAGGCATAACTCCTGTATCGTCTTTTGATACCTCAAAACAGTTTACACATATGGGCGGAGAGGTAAAGCAATTTGACCCCGGAGAATTTATCCCGGAGGAACGGCTGAAGTTCATGAATCGTGCCACACAAATGGCACTGGCTGCAACAAAGCTTGCAATAGAAGATACAGCTTTAACATCTAAAGAATTGGCCAACTGCAGGGTTGGTGTTTCTCATGGCACAACATTGGGAACTATTACAACCATTGAGAAGATTAACAACCACATCCTTGCTAATGAGGAAATAGGCAACGAATTATTCTACCAAATACCAACTCATGCTGCATCATCAATGATATCAAAGGAATTCAGATTCAACGGCCCCAATTTTATGTTTTCTACAGCATGCGCTGCTGGCAATTATGCCATTGCCTATGGCTATGATCTGCTCGGGCTTGATAGAGCTGACATCGTGTTTGCAGGGGCATCTGATCCAATGTCCAGGCTTGAATACACGGGATTTAACCAGTTCAAGGCAGTTGCGCCTGAAAGGTGTCAGCCATTCGATAAAAGCAGGAAAGGAATGATGCTGGCAGAAGGTGCAGGAATCCTTGTATTGGAGCCCCTGGAGAATGCCTTAAAGAGAAATGCCAGGATTTATGCCGAAATAATTGGATACGGCCTCAGTTGTGATGCCCGCCACATGACAACCCCATCAGTAGAGGGCATTGCGGAATGTATGAAAAAGGCCATGCGAGAGGCAGGGATTACAATTGAAGAGGTTGACTACATAAGCGCACATGGCACAGGCACACTGGCAAATGACAAGAATGAGAGTGCAGCAATTAAAAAAGTCTTCGGCCCTTTCTGTAAGAAAATTCCCGTAAGCTCCATTAAATCCATGTTGGGCCACACAATGGGAGCTGCCTCTGCACTTGAGGCCATCACGTGTGCCTTAGCTACAAAAAATGACCTGATACCGCCTACTATAAATTTTGAGACACCTGACCCTGAATGTGATATTGACTGTGTGCCAAATCAGGCAAGGAAACAGACTGTTAATATAGCCTTGAATAATTCCTACGCCTTTGGAGGCAACAATGCCTCGCTGGTTTTGAAAAAATTCATTCAATAAGGAGGAAGCTATATGCCTGCTGAAAAGATTGAAAATGAAATCATCTCCTTAATCTCGGATATCTCAGGATTTGACAAGGAAGAGATAACCTCTGAGACAAACTTACCTGAGGAGCTGGAGATTGACTCGATCAAGGCAATCGAGCTTACTGTTGCACTTGAGAAAAAGTATAAAATTGCCATTAGAGACGCTGATATACCCGAAATCAATACCGTTGGACAGATAGTAGATTTAACCAAAAGACTACTTTCACAGGGGTGATCAGAGATGAACAGCGGAAAGAATAATCATTATGATTATGATGTAATAATTATAGGTGCGGGAATAGGTGGCCTTGTATGTGGTTGCTATCTGGCAAAGGCGGGGATGAAGGTGCTAATTGCAGAACAGCATCATAAACCGGGGGGGTATTGTACCTCTTTCAAGAGAAGAGGATTTACTTTCGATGCTGCAGCCCATTCTTTTGGCAGTTACCGTAAAGACGGAAATATGAGACGTATTTTAGAAGCATTAGATTTAGATAAGAGAATAAAGATAACGCGATATACCCCCTCAGATATTATCATCTCGCCTGATTACAAAGTAACCTTTTGGGCAGATACAGACAGGACCGTTCGGGAGCTACAAAATGCTTTTCCAGAAGAATCTAAGAGCATCAGCAATTTTATTGAATATCTCACCACTTCTAAACCAATTGATTTTGCTGTACTAAGAAAAAAAACATTCAAGGAACTTTTAGACCAATATTTCCGGAACGAGAAATTGAAAGCAATCCTTTCAATCCCTATTCTGGGCAATGGAGCCCTGCCTCCATCATTAATATCTGCCTTTACAGGAGCTAAAATTTTCACCGAGTTTATTCTTGATGGAGGATATTACGCTGGAGATTGTATGCAGGCACTACCAGACACGTTAGCCGAACGATTCAAGGAACTTGGAGGAACGTTAAAAACATCCTGCTTAGTTAAAAGAATTAAAGTAAAAGATAACGAAGCAAAAGGTGTAGCCCTCGAAAACGGAAAGGACTTCTCGGCCAAATATGTTATTTCCAACTCTGACGCGAGGCAAACATTCTTAAAACTCCTAGGCAATAAAATCGTAAAAAAAGATATTCTACATAAAATTGATAGTATGACGCCTTCCCTGTCTATCTTTATTTTATATCTCGGAATCGATAAACCACCTAAGTCCTTACCTGAACCTGGAACCAACGTATGGTTTCTGCCAGATTATAATATCGATGATTTGTACCTTTCAGCAAAAAACATGACAACAGAGATTAAGTATTTCATGATGCGCTTTTCACCAGACAAAAAAACAATTTTAGCATTTGCAAATGCACCCTTTAAGAACAAAGATTTCTGGCACAGCAACAAACCTAAATTCATAGATACCTTCATTAAAAATATTGAAATAAACTTAGTTCCTGGTCTATCTACAAGGGTTGTTTACAAAGATGCAGCAACACCATACACTTTATATAGGTATACTCTCAACTATAACGGGGCTGCTTACGGATGGGCAACCTTTCCATCTCAGTTATTCACTCCTGAATTAAAGAGTACAACTCCAATAAAAGGCTTGTTTCTAACAGGTCATTGGACCACTCATACACAGGGAATACCAGGAGTTGCCTATTTGGGTTATGATGTAGCAAAATTGATATTAAAAAAAGAAAAAATCTACAAGAAATAGTTCTTTTATCTCCTAACATGGAAAAGCAAGAATACATAGAAGAAAACCTGAACCAATTAACCCAGGTCTGGCTTTATAGAGCATGTGCCATGGGTACCGTACTTTTTATCATTCTTGGTGCAATGGATTATGTCAGCACACCAGAAAATTTTAAGACATTCATACAATATAGAATCGTCATCGCCTTAATACTTTTCACTATTGCCCTGTTAGCAAAAAAACTGGGAAGCAGGCAGTTCCGATCTCTTCAATCTGTACTATTGTACACCGTGGTTATATCATCTGCTATTACTGTAGAGCTTATGATCTTACAGTTTGGTGGCTACAAATCATCTTATTATGTTGGAATGATTTTGCTAAGCATATGTGTTCTGGGCTTTATCCCTCTCAGTGTCTTTTCCTCTATGGCTTCAATATTGCTTATGTATTCAATATATCTTTTTCCAATATTACTCACAGAAAAAACAATCGACTTTCAACCATTCTTTACTTCTAATGCTTTTATGATCTCCGTCTTTATTACTGCATTGGTCTGGAGATATCTAAGCCAAAAAAGCCTCATAAATGAACTCAGCCTTCAATACGACCTCGACAAAGAAAAAAACAAACTCAAGGAATATTCCCAGCACCTTGAAGAAATAGTTCAAGAACGGACCAAGGACCTCAGGAAGTCGGAGGCTATGCTCAAAACCCTCTTTGAAAACGCCAATGACGGTATA
>QIGD01000152.1 GCA_003229935.1 Methanobacteriota archaeon
ACACAATGCTATATTGAACGAAGCATTGACATCAGCATTATCAACGTGGCCACAAAAAATACTATAGGTGTTCATCACAGTTAAATGATTTGATATGATTACTTAATGTTCGCTTTCATCCCACCACTAAAGATGGTGGGCTTTCCCGCTCACGATATCGTAAAAACGTATAATAAAAACACCATCCTCAGAATAATACACCCCTACGATGATACGAGTAGACTTAAGAGCTTCAATCCAGGCTTAATTTGGCATACTGTCAGAATAATACACTCCTACGATGATACGAGTAGACAACGATAAAGTAGATAGAAAGCCTGTAGCGGCATGTTCTCGGAATAATACACCCCTACGATGATATGAGTAGACCTAAAGATTTATCTTCTTTGATATCCAATTATTTACCGTTTAAACCCTACTATGATACGAGTAGACATTACATATTCCCAAATATCCTTAATTGCCCCAATCATCAGAATAATACACTCCTACAATGATACGAGTAGACTCTTGAATCGCTTTGCTGATGAGGGGTTGAACCCTACTATGACAAGACCTTGTTGGGTACAATCTGTAGCGATAACTGAGTATTGTTTTTTGGGGTATCACCGGGTACAGAAATAGAGGACATTTCTTTTCTTTCTGGTAGCTACCAGAAACTAAAAAGCATACCCTTTATATATGCCCTTTTTTTGTGTGTGATAAGGTGAAAAAATTGTTCAAACTTCACCAAAGTGACAGAATGAATGAGAAATTATACTGCCTGAATTGTGGCAAAGAATTAGAGGGAAGGCAGGAGCTATACTGTTCTGAATATTTACTAGAGAATTTAGTCATAGGGAAATGATATATGATGTATGGATGGGAAGAAGAGATTGGCGCTGGCTCTGGGAGGACGTGAGGCTTGAAATACTTAAAAGAGATAAATTTTCCTCAGGTATGTGGTTTTCTTGATGGCAAGTATGCTGAAAAATGAGAGGTGCACCATATTAAGCCTCTGACATACTCCCAGTTAACACAAGGGAGTAGTCCATCCTGCTTTTATACTGCCTGTTAATTCTAAGATAGTATGAACAGTAAAAGTCAATCACCTTCTGACAGAATAGACAGTTTATTTCAGAAAATAGCTGGATTTTATTACAGACTGCCTTCCTCAGGAGAGCAAGTGGGAAACCACACCGGCACTACAGAATCTTGGTTTTCCTCGAAGAAGTGTCGCACCTTATTGGACCTGTGCCACGACGGGCCGTCGATGAACAGGTAGAACCGTTTCCACTTCCGTTTAATCTTTCTGAGGAAGGACAGGAAGAATTCGCCGTTTATCTTTGAATACTGGCGGAACAGCTGTCTGCCGTCCATGCCCAGTGCACCGAACAAGCATGTCCTCCTGTGGGATCCTGTCGTCATAACTACGTGTTTTGACCACTGAGTAGTATACTAACACAGATTCATCCATGCACACTACCACCCAACCCTTCCTCTTTGCTTTCTCGATGGTCATTTGAGCCCTTTTTCAAACCGCTTTATTTCCTCTTCATCAGCGGCCTTCATGTGCCGTTTCCTCGGCCTGAGCTTCACGAATCCCCATCGATCGGTACATGAGCTTGTAGACGTTCTGGATGGTGTATTTCACGCCGGTTTTTCCTTGTATGAGTGTCATGACATCCTTTGAGTGGGGACAGTGCAACTGCCTGCCAACCTCATAGGAAAAGACCCTCCGTGAACTTCAGTACCATCAGCAGCCTTTCCCGCACCTTCAAATCCTTTTCTTTTTTGAACAATCGTTCAAGTTCTACCACTTCGATATGCATCACCCCACATAACTATTGGTGAGCGATTATAAACAGTCAACTATTTAGTTTAGATACTATAAGATGGAGGGATGACAAAAGTCCCTGAAATGAACATATTAGCATCTTTAGACGCATCACTTTTTCCAGACTGGTGTTGGCCCCCTCATATAAGATATTATCGCTGCCGCTATACTTATAAAAAATGATACGTAGAAGGCTAACCTTAAATCGGATATGAATGTACTCACATATATTCCTTTTGAACCGATATGAGCTCCTATGAAAAGTGCGTCCATTGCCTGCGGCGTTAATCCCGAAGATATTATGGCAAATGTCATCGCTATGCTTATCACAGAACCTGCATTACCCATCATTATACTCGTCGCGCCGGCTATTCCTCTTCTTTCCGGTGGCATCATACTCATTATCGTATTTGTGTTTGGAGAATTGAACATTCCAGAGCCAACGCCTATAACAATTCCCAAAAAGATTATTTCAAGCAACGACATATCCACTCTTATGAACAATGCGAATCCAAGCAATCCTATGCCTGAGATCAAAAGGCCGAGCGAACTTAAAATTCTTGATCCATACTTATCTGATAACGCACCACTTATAGGAGCCATAACCATCATTGCAACAGCGAATGGAATGAGGTATATGCTTGCGGTGAACGGACTCATCGACTTTATGCCAAGCAGATAGAAGATCAGAAGAAACATCAAGGCGCCTATGGCTATTCCGTTAATGAGCTTCGAACTGTATGCGAATATCAACACCCTCGATTTGAAAAGTTTTAAATCAAGCATCGGTTGTTTAATCTTAAACTCTATGTAAACAAAAAGTGGAATCAATATCGCTGCTAAGATAAAAGACGTTATGACCAGCGGTGAGGTCCAACCACCAAATCCACCTTCTGTAAGTGCATATAAAAGGAAGAACATACCCGCTGTAAATGATGCTGCACCAAGCCAGTCGAATTTTTCTCCTTTTAGAAGTGGTGCGATATCTCTTATCTGAATCAACGACCAGATCGTGACAAGTGCCCCTAATGGAACGTTCATGTAGAAAATCCATCTCCACCCAACGGTAACGGTCAAAATTCCACCAACTATAGGACCGATTGCAAAACCAACAGCTATGACCATTACATTTATACCCAAAGCCCTACCAAGCTCTTCTTTGGGGAAAGCATCAGTAACTATTGCCACGCTGTTTGCCATCATCAAAGAACCACCAACGGATTGGATAACTCTGATCATCAAAAGTTCCATTCCGCTTTGAGACATTCCTGCAAAAAGAGATGTTACTGTGAAAATACCAGATCCCAAAACGAAAAGCCTCTTCCTTCCCACCATGTCTGCAATTCTTCCTATGGATGGAACCAGGACGGTTATTGCAAGCATGTAGCTCATCAAAACCCAGATTATGATTATCATCGGGGCATTTAAATCAGCGGCCACATTTGGAAGCGCTATCAAAAGCGCAGTTCCTGTCATGACGGAAACCAATGCTCCTAGGCTCGTTGCCGAAAGCGCAAGCCATTTATATGGAATCTTATTCATCTTTTTTATATCCTTATCATATCGTAGAATTCTTTGACTTTTTTAGAAGCATCTGGCCTTAAAGGCTCTCCATGACCACAAAGCATGACATCAAAATCAATCTTTGTGAGTTTTTCCATAGAAGTAATTGCCAGTTTCATATCTGGTGTGAATTGTTCCGGTGGACCTTGAATTTTCCCATCTATATACCTTAGCTCATCTCCTGCAAAAAGCAATTTTCTGTTTCTATCGTAAAGAGAAATACCTCCTGGTGTATGGCCTGGATTGTGAATTACCTCCAAATCATCCACCTTATCCCCTTCATTCAACAAGACATCTGGATTAACGAATTTAACTTTGAAGAATTGCAGTCCAATCTTGAATGCTGCGCCGGTTAAACCTTTTGGAGATGGTATCTTTTCTTTTCCAGAAACAAAAGGTGCATCATCCTTGTGAACACAGACTTTTGCGTTGGTTAAGTTTTTGATATCATAAACATTTCCCATATGATCTATATGACAATGAGTAAGAATTACCTTGGAAATATCTGAAGGTTTGCGATTGATTTTACCTATATAATCCAGAATTTTTTGCATCTGCCTGGGCATCCCTGTATCAATCAGCGTAAGTTCTTTTCCGTTTATCAAAAGATAAACATTCGCGTTTGTGCCATCAATCAGATGAACTCCTTCCATTATTTCCATTACCACTCACCTCTTTCAATATCAATCATTCCTGTTTTTCTTTTTCCTTCAATAAATCTTTTCCATTGTCAATTATTGCCACCCTGTCACAAAGGTAATCTGCCTCGTCCATATAATGTGTTGTTAAAATAATTGTAACTTTACCTTCCCTGTTCAATTTTTTTATATAGTCCCAGACATGTCTTCCGGTCTGAGTGTCAAGGTCAGGTGTTGGTTCATCCAGAAACATAACCTTGGGTTAATGAATAAAACCTCTCGCCATCTCCTATCTTCTTTTCATGCCTCCTGAATAATTTTCAACCAGAACATTTGCTTTTTCTTTCAATTCGACGAGTTCAAGGACTCCTTTTATTTTTTTCCCCTTTCGTCTTTATTATTAGAAATATCATATCCAGCAACTTCTACATAACCCGAGGTCGGCTTTAGCAGTGTGGTAAGCATGTTTATTGTGGTTGTTTTACCTGCACCATTGGGTCCCAGAAATCCAAATATCTCTCCTCCCTTAACTGAAAAGCTCACACACTTTAAAGCTTTAATGGCATTATACTCCTTTGTAAGGTTGCGAGTTTCTATAATCATGACATTACATATATATGAAAATATATAAAGATTTCGATTTCGAACTGTTCGAAGTCGTAATATGAGAATACTTCAATAGTGGGAGAATATCACGAGCCCAAAATTGATGAATTTAGAAGAGTCTGAACTCTGGAGAAATATGCTGGAGGCAGTGGGTGCGCCGGGCAGGTATTCAAGATTTTTGTGGCCCCACAGGCAAAAACTCTGGTGTGCCTCTGCTGATGGATGCAGAGCAGGTAAGAGAGTGGTTGGCCTGACCACAAGATGTTCTCCACCTGCCAGTCTGCAAACTTCCAATCAACCCCTCTTCTGTAACGTTTGCTCTTTCTACAATTTCTTTTAATTTTGTTGGATTAAACATGGCATACATGACCTCATTCAATCGGAGAATTATCAGTTTATTCTTTTCTGTTTTTTTTATAACACACACAACTTCATCTTTTTTCATGTGCATACCATAATGGTGAAAGGGTGGCAATATGATGTTGTGTTCCTTCGCTACATCTTGAAGCAAAATATAATCATCTCTATTCCCTGAGAG
>QIGD01000153.1 GCA_003229935.1 Methanobacteriota archaeon
AGCTCAAACATGACCTCCTCAACAGATATCTTGCTGGTGAGTTCTTTTTCTCGCAGACGCCTCAGAATACCGAAGTATATCCGCAGCGCAAGAAACGAGACAAAATAATAGCCTCTTATACCTTCCTCGGTTCTAAGATATGTCTTGTCAGAGTCGATAGCATCGTTCAAGGCGTCAAACGCCAGCTCCACGTCCTCCCTACTTTTGTAGAGGTAAATGGCTTGAAGCTCATCATCCGACAGCTTACCTTCATTTTTCTTCTTTTTAAAAGCAGAAATAGTTTAAACGATTGTTAAGGCAGAGATTACAATCTTATCTCCACTGTCAAACAACCTATCAATATATTCTGTGCCTTTCTCTTCATGATATCTTTTAACTATGGCACTTGTATCACAAAATAAGTACTTCAAAACTTCTCCTCCCTCAGCTCTGAAACTGTAGTGGAGAGTTTTTCTTCGTATGGTATCTTTCTAGCTATCCTATTCCTGAGTTCTTTGATATCCTCCTTACCTTCTCCGAAGCTACAGAGAAAACTAAGCAATTCAGAACTTTTTGTTTTATGCATACTTAATTCTAACAGTACATCGATTTCTCTGGCAGCTATCTCTGACAAGACTCATCACCTCTACTTTCTACCGTATTTATTTACATCAAACAATCTTCATTTAGCTCACATGATTTTCACCCAAATTTGACAGTTTATTCAGAAAAAAGTAGAAAATCATCCAAAATTCATCAAAATATCGCTAATGTATTTGACAGTTACAGTAGAATATAAAAAATCATGTGGCAAAAGACACATTTTCTCTAATTTCAACCCCCTCTCTCAGGTGATATTGAAACAAAATCAAGCAATCACGTGATAAATCTATGGTCAAAACCACATATTTCCGGCTTCTGTCAAATTGATTTTTCGAATAAGTTAGCGGAGCAAACTGTCAAGGTACCATTGGTTCATATGACCCTCTACCCCTCTTTTACCTAGACTGTTCCTCTTCCTTTTTCTTGAATTCTTCAATCATCTCCACATATTGTTTCACAACATATCCTGGTAATCCCGTGAAGAAACTTATCTCCCATTCAGTATATCCTGTTTCATAAAGTTTCTCCACCCTTGTACCATCTTTGATATATCTGTCCACCGACTTAGGGGAATGGTCTATTAGCCTTGCATTCTCCAAAGTAGACATCTTCTTCTTGTAATTCTAGAATGCAAGTTTTTTATGTGTCAGCGTCTTGCCGATGTCCATCTCAGACCTGGGTCTGGAAAGTACCACCTGATGTTCATCTTCATATCCTGTCACATAATTGGATACCAGAGAGCAGCTCACTCTGAAGATTATCGCTATATCAGTCTCGCTCAACACTGCCCCCTGGGCTTTAGCCTCCCTGAACAGTCTGGCGGTGATTTTACTCATCCTCTCCTTGCGTGTGAACTTATTTACCCGGTCATTGATGTCAACGGCAAGGCGCAGGAGCTACTTAAGGTTCAAAATGATAGCAGAGTTTTGCTGGTCGATATAAACCTGGGAGATGAGCACCATTTAATGCCCATGTAAATCACATTACCATAGTAACCAATCTGATAAGTTGATAGAGAGAGAAATCATCTATGGATACATGTTTTTCAACAAAAAAGTCAATCGTAGTCATAAGAGGATTGACGCTATAGCTAGAAAATGCGACTGTGCCTATAGAATCATTAAATTTCATTCTAAGAAATTTGCTGTAGTTATACAAGTTATTCGAGGTACTGGTCTCATCAAATACTAAATAATATGATATACAGAAAAGCTTATATAGAAGTTCAAAGACACATTACGTTGTAAAGTTACAATTAGTAACTTTAACTAAAAAGGAGGTAGGTAAATATGGCTGCACAATTAGGCGGACAGCCCGTATATGTGATTTCAGATAAATCAACAAGAACTTCTGGAAGAGATGCCCAGAGAACAAATATCCTAGCTGCCAGGATTATAGCAGAGGCAGTAAAGACAACACTTGGTCCAAGAGGAATGGACAAGATGCTTGTGGACAGTATAGGGGATGTTGTTGTAACAAACGATGGAGTTACAATACTTAAAGAGATGGATATTGAACATCCTGCTGCAAAGATGGTGGTGGAAATCGCAAAGACTCAGGAGGATGAAGTTGGAGATGGTACAACTACTGCAGTGGTTATAGCAGGAGAGCTTCTGAAACGTGCAGAGGACCTTCTCGAGCAGGACGTGCACCCTACAATAATAGCAAGTGGATATCGTCTAGCTGCAGAAAAGGCAAAGGAAATACTGACAAATATATCAAAAGAAATTTCTAAGGATGATGAAGAACTTCTAATTAAAGTGGCAACAACTTCAATGACAGGTAAAGGAGCAGAAAAAGCAAAAGATTACCTATCTGAACTTATTGTGAAGGCAGTAGAGACTATTGCCGAAGAAGAAAATGAAAAGGTTATAATTGATGTAGACAACATCAAAATAGAGAAGAAGGAAGGCGGAGGTATAGAGGATACAGAACTTATTCAGGGTGTTGTTATAGACAAGGAGAGAGTGCACCCAGGAATGCCAACTAAAGTAAATAATGCAAAAATTGCACTGCTGAATGCTCCTCTTGAAATTGAAAAGACTGAGTTTGATGCCGAAATAAGGATAACTGAGCCAAGCCAACTACAGGCATTCATTAATGAAGAGGAGAGAATGATAAAGACTATGGTGGGACAGATTAAAGCAAGCGGTGCTACAGTATTATTCTGCCAGAAGGGTATCGACGATTTAGCACAGCACTATCTTGCAAAAGACGGAATACTTGCTGTGCGAAGAGTGAAGAAAAGCGATGTAGAGAAACTGTCAAGAGCTACAGGAGCGACAATAGTAACAAACCTTGAGGATATATCTGAAAAGGACCTAGGATACGCAGGTATAGTTGAAGAAGCGAAAATAGGCAATGACGAAATGGTCTTTGTGAGAGATTGCAAGGAACCTAAAGCTGTGACTATACTGGTGAGAGGAGGAACAGAACATATAGTGGATGAGGTTGAAAGAGCTCTAGAAGACTGCCTAGGTGTGGTACCAGCTGCAATGAAAGACGGAAAGATAGTTGCAGGCGGAGGAGCACCTGAAATAGAAACTGCAAAGGAACTAAGAGACTATGCAAAAAGTGTAGGCGGTAGAGAACAGCTTGCAATAGAAGCATTCGCTGACGCTCTGGAAGTTATACCTAAAGCACTGGCTGAAAACGCAGGACTCGACCCCATAGATACCCTTGTAGACCTGAGGTCTAAACATGAAGAAAAAGATGGAGAAGTCTATGGACTGGACGTATACTCAGGAAAAGCAACAGATATGTTCAGGGAAGGTATTGTAGAACCACTGAGAGTAAAAACTCAGGCTATCGACAGCGCAAGTGAAGTTGCAGTGATGATACTGAGAATAGACGATGTAATAGCTGCCAAGAACCTAGGCGGTGGCGCAGGAGAAGGTGGCATGCCTGATATGGGTGGAATGGGCGGAATGCCTCCAATGTAAGATAAAAGAGGAGTCAATCACCCACGACTGAAGTCGTGGGCTTGTCTCGTGAGAGGCAAGGGTAACAGGTTGATTAGGAGGCATTGAAAGATGCAGCAGTTATTGGTAGAGTTAAAGAACA
>QIGD01000154.1 GCA_003229935.1 Methanobacteriota archaeon
ACTTACTGTATATAAAGAAGGTGCAATCTGTGCAATAATGAAAGGATTCGGACCAGAGGCAGTTCATAAAAACATACTTATGCATGAGAGTGCAACAGCCTTTTTTCCAGCTTTAATTTTTTAGACCCCTTTTCTATTTCATTATATAATTCAATACCCCATTCTATAGCCTTTTTGTTTTTAGAGTAAAGCCATTCCAATATGTCAAATTTTTTCTCTTTATCAAAAAATCCTAGGATAATGGCATGACTGGTGACTCCAAGACCTACCTTTAAATTTGAATTTACAAACCACTTAGCATTGGGTGCATAGAAAAATGCTTTTGTATTTTCTATGAATTCCTCTTTAAAAATTTCATCTATAATATACTCTGGAGTAATAAGTTTTACACTTACACCTTTTGTTGCAGCAGAAGTAATAGCTCTTGACCATTCTAGAGTGACCAGAGGTGACGCACCTAAAATGAATTCATCTTCCTTGTTAAACATCTCTGATAGGAAATCTATTACATTCTGGGGATTGATTTTACTACTTATTATTTTTGAGTCCGTGAAAACATCAAGACTCCCAAGAAATTGCTGTGATAGACTCTTTATACAATGAGAATCAAGAAATTCCCTGTTTTTTTCCATAAATTCCAGATAATTCTGGGTATCACTTATTTTTTCTGCAATCAGCTTCCCTCTTGTGCTTAATTTATATTGACCTCTTCTAACCCTTTTCACAGCTCCCTGTTTTGTTAATTCTCTCAGGACTGGAGAAAGATTCTGACTTCTTCTGCATGTCAATTCTTCTATATCCTTTAGAGATGATAGATGCTTGTCTTTAAGTGCAATCAGGATATCCATTTTAGTTGGCGACTTTAAATAGGAAAATTCCATGTTTCTTCTCCCCTTTATAGATAATAAATAATAGTGATATTATCTCTTTCTGACCATATAAAACTTTTTACTTTCATAAAATCAATAAGCTTCTATTTTTCAATTGTTGGTTTTATGATTTTTCATAAAAACTCTGAGTTATTATGATTTTTCATAAAAAGGGTATAGTTTTTGTAATTTTTCATAAGACACATATATTATCTTAAATACACCAGTTAAAGCATAAAACCGAAAGTTTTAAATATGAAGTTAAGAATAAATAACCTGAGGAATTGTTGAGGGGGAAGGGGACCCTACTTAACATTAATCTTCAAATGAATTTGGCAATTGAAGAGGTAGAGGTGATAGGGATTGCTTTCCATTTTAATATGTTAAATCTATTTTTTTTTTGTAGTCCAATCTATACTTAAAATTCAAATTAATACTAAAAGGTAAAGTCATGCTGTTTGAATAAGAGCTAAACAAATTTTACTTGGAAAATTATACCGTAAAATAGCTTCCTAAATTATCGTCAAACGGAAAGTTCCAGCATTCTTTCGAGGCTCTTTCTTGCCTTTTCAGCTATTCTTTCATCTATTCTAACAACATTCTTTTTCTCTCTGAGCTGGGTTACAAATTTCTCCCATGTATTCATCTTCATTGTCCTGCAGACAGCTTTTTCATTCAGGGGATAAAACTTCTTATCAGGAAACTCCCTCTCCAGCCTGTATAGCATGCCAACCTCAGTACCTATTATAAACTCCTCTGCACTGCTATCCCTTGCTCTCTTTACCATCTGTTCGGTTGAGCAGATATAGTCTGCCATCATCTGGACAGCAGGTAGACACTCGGGGTGGATTAAAAGCTCAGCCTCAGGATGTTCTTTTCTTGTCCTTTTAACATCCTCCTCACTGAAGATTCTGCCATGTGTTATACAATGCCCTGTATCAGGTACAGCTATAATCTCCTTATCCTTGACATGTCTATGTACATGCCAAGTAAGATTTATATCAGGACCAAACAGTATTTTCTTTTCAGGCAATGCCTTTACAATCTTTATGGCATTGGCGGAGGTGCACATAACATCTGCCAGGGCACGGGCTTCAATCCTTGTATTTATATATAATACAACAGCAGCATCGGGATGTTCTTCTCTAGCTTTTTCAATTGTTTTTGCAGGTAGCATTGCTGCCATGGGACAGTGAGCTTCAAGGTCTGGTACAATAACCGTTTTTTCAGGGTTTAACATAGCGGCACTCTCTGCCATGAAATCAACTCCGGCAAACATGATATAAGGTTTATCCACTTTCTGTGCTTCTATGCATAAACCAAGAGAATCACCTGTAAAATCTGCTGCATCCTGAATCTCAGGTATCTGATAATTATGAGAAAGGACAATACAGTCCTTTTTGAGCTTTTGAACTTCCTTAAGAACGGCCTTGTCAAGAACCAAAATACCACCTATTTTTACTTAACTGAGTGACAAAAACAAGTAAAATTGAAAAATAGAGAGGTTCTCATCCATATCGTCTTCGACCTCTTATTTCCTCTCTATTCTCTTCCTCCGTCTATACGCACGACGATATATCTATAATGAGCTATTATAATTCCGGATTTCATACACTCATTACTTTTTATTTTCCTGAGAATGTGTTTCAACCCTGCTCTGTTATTCTTTGGCTTCTCTATTTACAACATGGGCATGGTTACTGCCTTTTTCTGCTAACCTTTACTCTATCAGGAATTTTTGCTTTTTAACCAGCTTTACTGGTAAAGTCCAGAATCCTCGTCTGCACTGCTTATAAGCTGGGTCAGGCGCCATATAATATATAGCTTGCACCTGAAGATTTCCTTGAGTTTACCCATTAAAACAGGCAGTGTAATCTCTTCAAGATAAAGATTATCTGTGAATTCTATGGACTTGAACTCCTGAACGCTTGGAATTATTCTGAACTCAGGCTCTCTGAAGAGAAGGTCAAAGCGCACCTGCCACAGAAGACTATCTTTCTGGTTTTTTGGCATGGAATGGATAGCCTTAAAGTGCTCTTCGCTGAGCACAATTCTGCTTCCAAGAATGAAAATATCCTTATCTTTTAGCTTTATAATTTCACAGCTCTGGCCTGAGCCGCTCGGATATTCAACAGCAAAATGAAATTCAGCTTTTTCATCTTCAACCTCTTCTTTAAAGACTTTTTCTTCTTCAAGCCATCCTTTTATCTTTTCTTTAATATCTTCACTCATTTATGTCACCTTCACTATTTATGTCACCTTCACTATTTATATATAATAGATATACTTTAACCTTTTTTAATTTATTTGAGATATTCAATGAATAATTTTCCTCTTATAAGATATATCTTTCGTTGAGGAATACTGACTGTGGACAACATTCAATTAGACTTTTAAAACTCTGGTTCTAATTGGATAAGATCAATTCGAAACTCCTTCTCCTATACCTTTCGGCTAAAATTCTATAGAAAATCAGTGGCAACGTGGTCTCTTAATCAGCCAACTTCCTCCCTCAACCTACATCATACCTCAAAATCCAACATTTTTACATGGCTTTCACTAATTCATACTTCTTCTCTCTGTGTCTAACAGTGCAATTTCAGAAATATCTTGCAAAAGAATTAACAGGCTCTATGCCATTTTGGATATTGTTAAGAATCATCATCTGGTATGTCACGAAGCTGAGTTTACTGTAAAGTTCCTTTGAATCATTGGGTATCCCTTTCACATTGAACT
>QIGD01000155.1 GCA_003229935.1 Methanobacteriota archaeon
GAAAGAACAGTTAACTTAAAAAATAATGTTACTCTTCGAGCAATACCAGCTTCGCATGGGAAAATGGATGTCATAAACCATGCTGGCTATCAAAGGTTCAAAATCTGTCATAATTGCGGATATACACTTTTAGGTAATAAAGAAGGAAAAGCTTTCCACAAAAACCCCAGGGGAACTGATTGTTCAGGTAAGCTTCAGCGCTATTCTCTTGGACACGAATTCATGACCGATATACTTCAACTGCATTTTGAAGGCTACGACAACCCTGACCCAGGATTCTGGTTTTCTATTCTTTATGCAATACTTGAAGGGGTAAGTGAGGCTCTTGATATTGACCGACAGGATTTAGATGGGTGTCTGTATCCCTTTAGAGGTGATCCTGCAATGCCCGCATTGATATTGTTTGATGATGTGCCTGGTGGAGCAGGACACGTGCACAGAATTGCTCAGGATGACGCCATAAAACAAATTCTACAATCAGCCTACCAAAAGATGAAAGGATGTAAATGTGGAGGGGAAGACGGACATACCAGTTGCTATGGTTGTCTGCAGAATTATCGAAATCAATTCTGTCATGACAAACTCGACAGAGGAAAAGTTATTAAATTCTTAGAACAGTATTGCTTGTAATATAAGTTCTCCGGCAAGGGGAAGCGGGTCGGAAGGGGAAGCGGGTCGGAAGGGGAAGCGGGTCGGACCAAGCTAAGTGTTGGATATTCAATAAGAAAGCCTCGAAAAGTAGGCCGATTTTAACCTTAGAGAGCCCTTTTTGAGGATAAAAAGGGTATTCTAAGAATTATGAATAGAGTAATGAATGGGGTAAGCAAAAATTCTTACTTTCGTTCTTGATGATTTCCTTACTTTATGGTATATTTGATATGGGAGGTGAGAAGAATGACGGTTAGAATGACGGCAAAGCATCAAATAACAATAAAAGGGACGGTTCTATTTTAATATATGAGGAACTAAAAATCGTAGAAAGTTTTAAAAAATGACAGTAAGAAGGTGTGAAGAACGTGGCTGTAAGGATAAAGATGGCAACTGTCTAACAAACGGAACGGATGGTTTGCCTATCCAATGCGTAGGCCCTTGGGTCGAGGATAAATATTTTTTCTTGGAGCAATATCTAAACGCTTCGCGTGAGGCAAGGAGGAAGTTTGCAGACGAAGGGAATGCAGTGTTTATTGACTTGTTTGCTGGCCCGGGTAAATGCATTATAAAGAACGAAAAAAGAGAAATAGATAGTGGAGGGATTAGAGCTTTAAATAGAAATGAAGCTCCTTTTAATGAATGCTTTTATTTCGATATCAGTAAAGCTAATGTATTAGCATTGAAGAAAAGAAGCGATGCTAAGTCGACCTGTCATGTGAGATGTGGGGATTCAAATGTTTTGGTTAAGGAGTTAGTAGAAAAGCTGTTAAAAAAACGCTATAGATATCATTTTGCTTATATTGATCCTTTTGGTCCGGACGGATTGAAGTTTAAAAGTCTCGCTGAATTGGCAAGGTTAGGTAGGATGGATATGTTGATCCATTTTCCTATTGGTGCGATAAAAAGAAATTTAAACCATTGGTTGAGGAAGGAAGATACTATCCTTGATAACTTTTTGGGAACTCATATATGGCGCGAGAGAATCCAAAAGGTTGGAAGGGATAAATCATATAAAGTTATGGTTGATACTTTTAAAGAGCAGCTTCGAAACATTGGGTATCCGGAAGAGGGATTGAAACTGGCCGCTTCAGATGGAAGCATTGATTCGGAGTTGCCGACAGTCCCTGTAAAAAATACAAAAGATGTTAACTTGTATGTTTTGATTCTTGCTTCCAAGAATCCTCTTGGTCAAAAAATATGGAGTAGCATTATAAAAATGAGCCCAAATGGGCAGAGAGATCTATTTTAAGATGGAATCTATTGAGAGGAAATCGCTACTTTATAAAAGCAAAGTTGAGTATGCTGACTTTTGCTTAAATCATGTGGAAGGATGTTCTCATGGATGCAGATATCCATGTTATGCTTATATGATGAAAAAAAGGTGTGGTGTCATTAAGACTTATGAAGAATGGTGTCGGCCTAAAATTGTTTCTAATGCCCTGAAATTATTAGATAAAGAAATCCCTAAATATAAGGATAAAATAGAGTATGTTCATCTCTGCTTTTCTACGGATCCTTTTATGTATAGGCAAAAGCAAGTAGGTGATTTGAGCTTGAAGATTATTGATAAACTGAACGCAAATGATATTCGCTGTACCGTATTGACGAAGGGAGTATTTCCCAGAGAGCTTTATAAGAGAAATGACTTTAGTGGAAATAATGAATATGGCATCACCCTGGTTTCCTTAGACGAAAATTTCAGGAAAGCATTTGAACCGCATTCAGCTAATTTTAAAGATAGAATTGACGCGCTTCGCTATTTGCATAAGAAAGGACTGAAAACATGGATTAGTATGGAGCCATATCCTACCCCGAATATAATAAGGCAGGATTTGATTGAAATATTAGAAGCGGTATCTTTTGTGGGTCAAATTATCTTTGGCCGATTAAATTACAATGTCAAATCCTCGGAATTCAAATACAGCAAGGAATTTTATAATAGCCTTGCGGCCTCGGTCATTAAATTTTGCAAGAAGAACAAAATTAGTTATCATGTTAAAAAGGGAACGCAAAGTTAAACCTTAGTTGACAATGATAAAAGTAACAAGGAGGCATTATGAAATCTTATACTGAATATTTATGGTTTAACACCCGCAGTAGAAGAGAACTCATCAACATAACTTCCGGGGTTGAGGAATGCATAGGAAAAAGCGGGATAGAAGAGGGATTATGTCTGGTTAATGCCATGCATATAACGGCAAGCGTATTCATAAATGACGATGAAGGCGGCCTGCATCAGGATTTTGACCGGTGGCTCGAGAAGATTGCCCCGCAGGAACCTGTGTCTGGATACAAGCACAATTTGACAGGAGAGGACAATGCCGATGCCCATTTGAAAAGGACGATAATGGGCCGTGAGGTTGTTGTCGCTGTTACTAAAGGCAAGCTTGACCTTGGGCCCTGGGAGCAGATTTTTTATGGTGAATTTGACGGTCGCCGCAGAAAAAGGGTATTGGTCAAGATAATAGGAGAATAGATACTATTACTAAAAAGGGACAAAAAGGGGACAGCACCTTTTTCTTTTATAGGATATAGAAATTCAAGATTCAAGACTCCGTATAGCCGTATTGAGAGGGATTAATGAGTGGAAGCGGGTCGGACCAAGCTAAGTGTTGGATATTCAATAAGAAAGCTTCAAAAAGCAGGCCGATTTTAACCTTAGAGAGCTCTTTTTGAGGGTAAAAAGGGTATTCTAAGAATTATGAATAGGGTAATGAATGGGGTAAGCAAAAATTCTTACTTTCGTTCTTGACGATTTCCTTACTTTATGGTATGTTTGATATGGGAGGTGATAAGAATGACGGTTAGAATGACGGCAAAGCATCAAATAACAATTCCTAAAAAAGTAGCAGATGTGCTTGGGCTGGGGAAAGGTTCTATGTTTGATATCATGGTTTCTAAGAATAGGATTGAGCTTCCGGTTCCGTTCCGGTTCCGCCGGTTCCGGGTC
>QIGD01000156.1 GCA_003229935.1 Methanobacteriota archaeon
GTCATTAACAGGGTGGTGACACACCCTTCGCTAAGTAATGTTAAGTAATGAGCGTAGAACCCCACGACTTTAGTCGTGGGAGTATGTCAGATATTGTATATCTGTATATAGGTGTATATATAAGGTGTACTTAACCTTTTTCCTATCCTTCTATTAACACACACTTCATGGCCTGAGCCTGTATCTATCTCTCGGGAAGAGCACAGCCTCCCTGATATTGGAAAGATTCAGGAGTAACATCAGAAGCCTTTCAATCCCCATTCCAAAACCCCCATGTGGTGGCATTCCATATTTGAATGCTTTTAGATAGGCTCCAAAATTCTCAACCCTCATGTCTTTGGCCTTAATTCTATCCACTAGCAAATCATAATTATGAATTCTCTGAGAACCTGAAATTATCTCCCTACCACTGAACTCCAGATCAAATGCTCTGCTCAGTTTCTGTTCTGAGTTCTCCGGCATTGTGTAGAAGGGTTTGATACTTAGGGGATATTTGGTCACAAAATAAAACACATGTCCTTTCTCCTTCATAATCTCCCCAAGCTTTTTCTCTGCTTCGGTGGTCAAATCCTCACCGAAGGATAGCCTCAGACCAGCTTCCTCCAGCAGTTCAAGAACCCTAGAATATTCAATTCTTAGAAAAGGTTTTTCTGGTATGGAAATATCCCTGCCCAGAAGTTCGATTTCCTTCTGGCAGTTCTCCTTTACTTCCGTTACCATTGCCACAATAAGGTTCTCAATGAGTGTTAGAATATCCTCCTCATCCTCAATGAATGCCATCTCGCAATCAATTGCAGTTATTTCATTCAGATGCCATATAGTATCATGCTCCTCTGCCCTGAAGTATGTGGCCACCTCAAAAACTGCATCCATACCTGTGCCCATAAGCATCTGCTTGTAAAGCTGTGGGCTCTGAGCGAGAAATGCCTCCTTCTCAAAGTAGGCAATCGGAAAAAGCTCTGTTCCTCCTTCACTTGCTGTTGAAATTATTCTTGGAGAATGAATCTCAAGAAAACTTTTTCTGTAAAGATATTCTCTTGCAGCTTTAAGAATCTGTGAGCGTATTTTAAAAATTGCCATTATCTCTGGCTTTCTCAGGTCCATAACTCTGCTATCAAGTCGTGTATCAAGATTGGCGGGAACTTTACCTGTAGGGTCAAGGGGTAGAGGTGACTCTGCTCTGGCAAAAACTTTAATCTCCTCAGGAATAATCTCAAAGCCACCAGGAGCTTTTTCCATCTTCTGAAGCTTTCCTCTGGCCACAACCACGCTTTCCTTACTTATATTCTTTGCAGTCTCAAAAACTTCCTTTGAAACAAACTTACCTGGCAGTGTGAGCTGCACAATACCATCTCTATCCCTAATAAGAAGAAAAATCAGTTTACCCATCTTTCTCTTTTCGTTAACCCAGCCAGCTACTGTTATAACTTTTCCATCCATCTCAGATGAAAGCTCTGAAGAATATCTCCGCTTTATCATTTCAATCCTCCTTGACTCTTATCTTTACACTGTCAGCATGAGCCTTAAGTCCTTCAGCCTCGGCCAGAGGAATAATAACTTTGCTTAGCTTTTCAATTCCTTCTTTGCTCAGCTTCTGCCAGAAAATACTCTTGAGGAAAGAGCGTGTATTTAACCCTGAATATGCCCTTGCAAAGCCGCTTGTTGGTAGTACATGGTTTGTGCCTGAAGCATAGTCGCCACTTGCCACAGGAGTATAATTCCCAAGAAATACGCTGCCGGCATTCTCAATTTCTTCAAGGAGCTCTTTATTTTTTGCTGTTACAATCTGAAGATGTTCAGGTGCAAAACTGTTGGAGAAATCTATTGCATCTTCAACATTACCAGCAATAATAATTGCACCATTCTTCTCGAGAGATAGATAGGCTTCTTCTCTTTCAGCAAGATTTTTATCTTCAAGAATTTTTCTTACATCTTCACCAATAGCTTCTGAAGTTGTAATTAAAATACATGTTGCATCAGTGTCATGTTCCGCCTGAGCGAGAAGGTCATAGGCTATAACTCTCGCATTCCCTCTTTCATCAGCTATAATTAAAACTTCACTGGGTCCTGCTGGCATATCAACAGCAACTTCACTGCTCATAAGCCTCTTTGCCGACGTAACATATATATTCCCAGGTCCAACAATCTTGTCAACCCTGTCTATACTCTCTGTGCCATAGGCAAGGGCAGCTATTGCCTGAGCACCTCCCATTCTATAAACTCTAGTAACACCCGCAATTTTGCAGGCAGCCAAAATAAGAGGATTTATCTCTCCGTCTCTTCCAGGAGGAGTTGCCACTGCAATATGTTTTACCCCGGCTACCCTGGCCGGGATGGCTGTCATGAGCACAGTACTTGGATAAGCTGCTCTTCCTCCAGGAATATAGCATCCAACTCTGGGTATTGCTCTGAATATAATTCCGAGCTCCCTTCCATTATCATTTAAGGAAAATTCTTCTGGAATCTGCCTTCTGTGAAACTCGGCTATATTCTCTGCTGCAGTTTCAAGAGCTTCAACTAGCTCTCTGCTTATTTTTTTTTCAGCACCTTCTATTTCCTCTTGGGAAACTCTTATCTCTTCTATTTTTGTACCGTCAAACCTCTCTGTAAACTCTTTAACAGCCTTATCTCCCTCGGCTCTGACTCTTTCAATTATAGGCCTGACAGCCTCTTCAGCCTTCGAAACTTCTGCTCTGCCCCTTCTGAATAGAGAAATCTTCTCCTCTTGTGACATGTGATTAAGGATATAATATTTCATATATAAACACCGCCAGATTATGTATAAGCGCATCATGCAATAACTTTATAAGAAGTAGAAGTTAACTGAATAAAAACTTTTCTTGAGGGAATAATATGGTACCAAGAAAGCTATTCTTCACCAAAGGCGTGGGAAGACACAGAGAAAAACTTGCAAGTTTTGAACTTGCTCTGAGAGATGCAGACATAGAAAAATTCAACCTTGTCAGAGTTTCAAGTATACTACCTCCTGATTGTAAGATTATTTCCAAAAAAGAAGGAGTTAAGGAGCTCTCTCCTGGTGAGATTGTCTACTGTGTTCTCAGCGAAGCAGCTAGCAGTGAGCCGGGAAGAAAGGTTGCAGCAAGTATAGGGGCTGCAATTCCCAGAGATGGCCAAATGTATGGCTATCTAAGTGAGCACCATGCCTATGGAATGAATGAGAAAAGAGCAGGCGATTACGCTGAAGACCTTGCTGCCATGATGCTTGCTTCAACTCTCGGTATGGTGGATTTCGACCTGGACAAGTCTTGGGATGATGAGAGAGAAATCTGGAAGGTATCAGGCAAAATAGTCAGAACAAAAAATATAAGCATTGCCACATCCGTGCCAGATACTGGAAAATGGACAACAGTAATTGCCGCAGCAGTATTTATAGAGCCAATCACCCACGACTGAAGTCGTGGGCTTGTCTCGTGAGGGGTAACAGGTTGATTAGGAGGCATTATAATATGCAGAAGTTATCAGTAGAGTTTAAGAACACATCAGGGGATGCTCCTCAAGTCCCCTGCTCTGTAAGTGGGGCATTAAACAGAGAGGAAACTCTCAGTGTGCCCTGCATAGTACTGGCTGATAACAGCTCACAGCTCCGAAGAGGACCTACTCTCTGGTAAGAGAGGACAGGCGTTGAGCGTCCCTGTCATAAATATGCGAATCAAACCTATACCTGATAGTGCTAGAATCAGTGAGCAGGTTGAAATACCTGCTGGTTTGGTTTGGATTAAAAATCATTATTATAATTTTAAAATGGAGGTAGGGCAATTCCTCCCACCATTGAAATGGTTGGTCTCCTTGCCCAGATTATCATGAAGGTGTGATAAAATGGAATTACCTGGTGAGAGTACAGAACCTGTGAAGATTGAGAAGCGCGGCCTGTCAGAGCTGCTTGAAGATATGGCAAAAACAGGTTTTCAGGGCAGAAAGCTGGGAGAGGCTTTTCAGGTCTGGAAGAATATGCTTGAAGATAAAGAGGTTACAATATTCTTGGGTCTGAGTGGTGCCATGGTGCCTGCTGGTATGAGGAGAGTTATATCATATCTCATAAGAAATAACTATATTGATGTTATTGTGAGCACAGGTGCAAATATCTTCCATGACATTCATGAAGCTGTAGGAGGTAAACATTATCTGGGCTCCGCTCACGTGGATGACATAGCACTCCTCAGGCATGGTATAGACAGAATAT
This sequence comes from Methanobacteriota archaeon, assembly GCA_003229935.1. Classification (GTDB taxonomy): domain Archaea; phylum Hydrothermarchaeota; class Hydrothermarchaeia; order Hydrothermarchaeales; family BMS3B; genus BMS3B. The sequence continues at coordinate 4,202 of QIGD01000156.1, forward strand.
ATGATGTCTTTGCAGAGGAAGAGAAATTCAGAAAAAGTGATAGGCTTATTGCAGAAATAAGTAAGGAGTTACCTTCAGACAGAGAGTTTTCGTCCAGAGAGTTTATCAATCATCTTGGGAAGAGGCTAATAGAGAGAGGTGCTGCAGAGGACTCAATAATTGTAAGTGCCATTGAATCAAAACTTCCCATATTTATTCCTGCTCTTGGCGACAGCTCCATAGGTATAGGGCTTATGATTGCTAGAAGAACGGGTGTCAATATAATAATAAACCAGATGAAAGATGTGGATGAGATAACTAAAATTGTGGAACAGGCTGAAAAGACAGGTGTTATATATATTGGAGGAGGAGTTCCGAAGAATTTTATTCAGCAGACAGAGGTTATAGCCTCCATTCTTGGTTTCAGAGTTAATGGACATGAATATGCTATTCAATTCACAACGGATGCGCCTCAGTGGGGCGGCCTGAGTGGCTGTACTTTTGAAGAGGCTGTGAGCTGGGGAAAGATTTCAGTCACATCAAAGAAGGTTCAGGTTTTTGTAGACGCAACTATTGCCCTGCCAATTGTGGTGAATGCCCTGGAGGAGCTTGGAATAGAGAGAAAGAGGAGCAATGCAAGTTTTCTGGATTAGGAAAAAGGATTTAATACCATCCAGATTTTTGGAAGTTAACCTATGAAGTTCAGAAAAAGTTTTATGACAAACATAGCAGAAAACCAACGACTTTAGTCGTTGGATGAATGCGTTACTGTATAATGAATATTAAATTTTAATCTAATGA
>QIGD01000157.1 GCA_003229935.1 Methanobacteriota archaeon
TGGATATTCTTCATCAACAAGCATCTTCACGAACAATGCAAAATCCTTCATCGTTCTTCTTTTCGTTACATGTGTCATCCTTTTTCCTGCCATGAATATGTTTGCGGTGCCGTTCCTGACATATTCATACTCATCTATCACTAGAAAATGCGACTGTGCCCAAATAACAATTATTATAATCTTAATCCATGGCTCTCTTCACTGTTATTGGCAATGGCCTTAATCAGGGGCCTCTTTCCTGGAAGCTCTCAAAAGTCAATAAATTCAAATCATATATCAATAATTTTTTATTTTATGTCGGAAATATTTCCGTGACAGAATCAAACAATTTTGAAACAGCAGATGTACTTTTTTTTTTCCTTTGCCTCTTCCTCTTTCTGGCAATGTCATCAATATCAGGCCCTTGCATTTCATTTTGCAAGTGCCCAGAATTCCACATGCTACTTTTAATGCCAGTGGCCCTTTCCTTTTAACCTTGCAGCTGTAATGACTATTGCCCATAGCTACTCTATGGCCTTTTCATGATATTCCCATTAAAAATACGCCCTGTTCTCTCTGGCCCTCTCCCGCCTCCTGGATAGGGATTTTCACCCAACTTTTTGAGGCCTTCTTTTTCCTGGTGGGTCTCCTATATTTTCCTGTGAGAAATAAACGGTTTATCACAGAGAAGACTTCTCTCTTTTCTTAATGGTTTTACCTGTCAGCTTCCTATCGTTGCTTTTATCATCATTATAACCGGTGCAGGCCACCAAATCAGGCCTTTTCGCTACTCAGAAGTTTCCATACCTTCCTCTGTCCATCACAGATTTCTGTTTCAAAGGCACGGAGCCATATAAACCGAAGAGTCGTGAACAAAAGGTGATGTTTTCTTATTTATTGATGTACGTATACTATATACCCTTTCTACTTCACCATACCACTTCTCCCCACTCATGCACATAAAGCTATCCTAAACTTGATATTAACATAGAGAAAGACTCCCCACACTTTTTAAGTATGATATCGTATTTTTTCCCGTTAACTACAATTTTTTTATTTTCTATTACTTTATACTCAGAAGAGCGCCAACTTTTGCACAAAGTGATGTGATAAAATTCAAATTTCGTGTCATTATCGCAATACTTTTTTAAAATATCTAACGCGATTTCTGACCCATTAGTAAGCTTTTCTTCAATTTCACTTGAATGTATATTTCTACTTTTTAATTCTATTATACCAATAATGACAGGGTTATCTCTTGCAAAAATAATACAGTCGCATATTTTACGATTATGGCAAATACTTTCACCTTTCAACACGACATGGCTATTTAAATTATTAAGTTTTAACTTACACCCCATCTCAGAACAGCGCGGTATTACCGTATCAGCAAAATCCTTTTTTATACAACTTATAACTGTCATAAAAAGCCTCTTTATGTTACGTCTCAGGCATCAAGTCTCTTCGGAGCTTAATTGTCTCTTCATAAAGGGCTTCATCGATTTTAATGAATTCCTCCTGTGAAATCCCATCTTCTTCTGTTATTTCAACTTCCATTATTTTGTATCCAGCACTTTTTTTATCATAATCAAACATATAAGCAGCGATTTCATCAGGTTTTAAGAAATCTTCTTCGCCATATTCATATTTCTCTACCCGCCTTTGGGGTTCAATTTTACTAAGCAGAATGAAACTACTTAGTTGTTCTAGTAAGTAGTGGCTATGAGTTGTAATTACAATGTTAACGCCCTTTCTCATTAATCTGACCAAAAATTTTGCTAAGATACGCTGATTTTTTGGATGTAAGTGGGCTTCTGGCTCTTCTATTATTAAAATGCTCTCTGGTTCGATAATATATTTTAAGTAAAGAAATAGTGGTGCTAACTCAGAAACGGTCGAAGAAGCCCTATGCAATGGAATCTCAGTGTCCTGAAAACTATATTTAATTTCTGGATAAATATACTTATCTAAAGTCCGAACTACAATCTCTCCCTTGATCAGTTCCTTTTCAAATTCTTGGGCAAGTCGATAAAAGGGACCTTTCTCTTCGGGTAAGGTAATAACAGAGGATATAAAATCAGATACAATCCCTGAGAACTTTGGGATTTCCAGTCTTTCTATACCGACATCTGGGGCATTCTTTACTATACTTGCAGCAAGTGCTTTATGACCCTGCAATATACCTGACCTTTCAGCAGGAAGATAGTAGCATTGCATTGCTACATTTTCCAATATTTCAGAGGCATACACCTCCAAAATTAAATCTATTAATCTGGAAATCATAAACTCCTTCTCTTTTTCTTCTTCCCCCAGCCTACCTATCTCAATCAAAATCTCTCTTTTCTTCTCTTTTACCCTAAATGTAGGGCCAGCCCCACTCCAAATTACTTTAACTATTTTCTTGGTATCTAATTGCGGATACTCTTTGATCTTTAAATCACCCTTTTTGTATGTCAAATGAGCGTTATAGGAATCAAAATTGATTTTTAGTGCAAATGAGCGTTTTCCAATCCGAATTAATTCCTTTAGTGGGCAAGCATATGAACGAATAATTTCATCGTTTAATCTTTTCTCGTATATCTCTTCAAAAATCTTTTTGGTTATTTTTTCACTAAGTTGCTTTGGGATATCTAATTCTACTCCTTCTTTTAAATCACCAATCTGCCTTTCCAGTTCGAGAAATTCTTTGGAAAAAGTGCGGGTATCAAGACCTTCAGCAAAAAAATGTTGTCTCAGTCTCATAAAGAAAGGCATATCTCTAGGTAAGGTTGGAGTATAAGACTCAAATATGGAATGAACTAGCATCGCAGCATATGATTTCCCTGCGTTGTTAGGGCCAACAAATATTGTAAGAGGTTTAAGATTTATCTTACCACTACTTATCGGGCCAAAATCCTTTACCTCAATTTGCAAATCGATTTTTCTTTTCTCCTTCCTTTTTCCAAATTTTCTTCTCCTAGTTGACATAGTCTCTCATCTCTTCATTTTTATTCCGCTTTGGCTACTATTCTGGCATCTACCCCTGACGTGCATATGCCTTTTCAATCCCATATGGTATTCTCTCCTTTTAGCCTTTTGCTCATGCCAGTCTGGTGGTATAAGCGAATAGATTATCTTTTCCCTCTTTATATATAAACTATTTAATAGACTTTTTGCCTTGCCTATGCCTCTATTGTTTATATGAGTATATATCTTTATGTTGTCTTTGAACTTACTTTAACTTGTGGGTGAGAAGTCCCTTTTAGCAAACATATACCTTCTCTTTCCTTTTTGTGCTTTCTGCTATATTAACTCAAATCTTCTGATTATTTTATGTACCTCTCATTGAAAAATCAGGTAGTATACAAGTTCAATAGGAGATAACCTTTTGTCTCTGTTTTCTAGCAGTATATTATCAATGAATATAGCAAACGAGTTTATTCTTAAGGCAGCTTCTGCAAATATCTCTTGGCGTTTTTCTTTGGAATTTATTAGTATGGGCAACAACGCTTTATACTTTACGATATCGTGAGCGGGAAAGCCCACCATCTTTAGTGGTGGGATGAAAGCGAACATTAAGTAATCATACAAAATCATTTAAATGTGAT
>QIGD01000158.1 GCA_003229935.1 Methanobacteriota archaeon
CCAGGGGTTACACTCCACCACTGGGATTTTCCAACTACACCTGCATCAGCAAGCAACCTGACAAGAATTGTAAAAATTATCGGCGCAGCCAGTGCCTTTGTGAAGTCAGCATCAAACCGTACTTTTTTAAAGTAGTAACTTTTTAAAAGGTAAAGTACAACTGCCAGAATAATTATCGCTTCTATATAACCTTCTGGACTGTATACCGGATTGTATGCAAACATGATAACATAATAAGCTAGTTTACCACTATTACTTAAATGCTTTCCTTATATTTCTGTCAGATGATTTTAATAGAATTTGCCAGTTTGAGTGATATAGCCTTATTGACATTTGAGAGAATAACTGCAGGACTTGCGAAATATAACACCAACTTTGAGTTATTCAATAAGAAAATGGGGACACTGGGACTTGAACCCAGGTCAGCGGGTTTCTCTCGCGAGAATCGTCTGGAGCCCGCCATGATAGCCGCTACACTATGTCCCCGTATTACATAGAAGAGCTATGCCTTACCTTAATAAAGATTTTTTGAATTTTACTTCTGGTTAAGTTTTGAGAATAAGTTAATGAAATTCTATATGAAGATTTACAGAGTTGAGAGAGAGGTAATTGTTGCAGTGTGTGATGAAGAGCTTCATGGCAGGATATTTGAGGAGGATGAAGTCAGGCTGGAGATAAGCAAAGATTTTTATGGAAATGAGCTCTTTTCAGAACTGGAAATTGTAAGTGCCCTCAGAGGAGCTACAATAGCCAATCTCTCAGGAGAAAAAGCAGTTGCTATAGGGATAAGAGAAGGTTTTATAGATAGAAATATAGTGCTGAAGGTCAGTGGAATCTCCCATGCCCAGTATGCAAGACTCTAGTCCATTCCATCGTAAAGGCTATCAACCTCTTTCTTCTGCTTTTCATCCTCTGCTTTCTGATTTTCATTGATAGTCTTCCACTCCTCAACAATCTCTGGGTCACCTCCTGTGATTTTACCCTCAAATTTATCTATTTTCACAAGAGCAGGAACCCTGACCATGAGCCCGAGAACAATAGCTTCACCCACATTCAGAGAGCTGAGCTGTCCTATAAGGTCATCACTTAATCTTTCACTGGTCTGCTGGACATGCCTTTGGTCACTTGGCTCAACAATACGCATAATTATACTGTTATTTGCCTGGGAGAGAGAATTGGAATCCAGACTTTTGGGACGCTGGCTCACCAGACATAACCCAAGCCCAAATTTCCTGCCTTCTCTGGCAACCCTCTCAATCCAGTATTTTGACAGAGTTGGTCTGTAGGCGGGAGCAAGAAGATGTGCCTCCTCGAGAATACAGAAAACAGGTGAAACTTTTCTGTTCTTTCTGAGATAAAGCAGCTTTCTAAGCATGTGGCTGACTATAACATCAGCATAGTCTTCATCCACACTTCCAAGGTCAATAACATTTGCCCTGCCCAGTTCAAGCTGTTCATACATATCCCCCGCATAAGCATCCACAAGCCCCTTATACTTAGACTCAAAATCCTCCACCTTATTTATAACACCAACAACAGCACTCTTCTCACTCTGGGTGAAATTCCCTTCAGATTCCTGAATCTCCTCAAGAGCAAGAACAACCTCCCTTATAAAATTCCTGCCACCTCTGGATATTCGCTCTCTGGCTGTTTGATATGCCTTTCTCAGATATCTTTCCTGAAGATGAGCCTCTTTTCCAATATCGACAAGAATCTTGAATTCATCCGGCGATAGATAAATAGGATTTAGCCTTGGCTCTATTTTCTTAACACCTCCACTGAACTCAGCATCAGTGTATTCGGAATGCATATCAAAAATTAATGGCATTCCACCAAGTTTGATGATTCCATCTATAATAATACTGACTGTGTTTGATTTACCTGCACCTGTTATTGCAAGAATTGAGAGATGTCTTGTTATCATTCTCGAGGCATCAACCCTGACCTCAACTTCGGGGTTTGATAAAAGTGTACCCAGACGGATATTACCACTGGAAAAAATCCTTCTCAAAATTTCGGCATCTGCTTTTTTTACCCTTGTACCTGGTGGTGGTGGAATCTTGGGAATCTCAAGTTTTTCAATATCACCAAGAAGTTTTACCCTGCCTCTGACATACTGCTCATCTATACCCTCAAATTTGAGAATCCTCTCCACAACATCAGGGTCAATAATATCGCCAGTTATTGAGGGGCTTCCCCTCACTATACCCTCTGTCATACCCAGAATCTTCATGCCATCATACTCGAGCAAAACATATTCACCCATGCCAGGCATTGTCTTTGAAATAAATACTGCACTGCCAGGACTGCTTTCACCTATACATAATCCAAGAACACTCATTTTAATGCCTCCCTTCCAGTTTTCTCTGTTATTCCTATCATAGATGCAAAACTATCTATGTTTTTAGCTCCGATAACAACTTCTCTATGAGCCTTCCTCAGCAGATAGGGATAACCATCTATTGAGAAATATTTTACCCTTTCCAGAATATGTTCTGCATCCTTCTCTGTAATCTCTCTTGGAACTTCAAACATGAGAACCTGCTTTTTATCTTCCAGCCTTGAGTAAAATCTGCTGAAAACCATACTCTTGAAAAAATTGCTGTAAACAGGAAAATTTCTTGTGACGGTTTTCTCATATATCTTTGAAAAACCCTCCTTAGATGAAATTTCCTCAAAGCCTGCCATATCAGGTATCTCATAACCTACTCTAGCGTCAGTGGATGTCTTTGATATACCAACCACTTTTTTAATACCTTTCTCCAGAAGGGCAGAGATAGAATAAAGGTATTCAAGATACTCAAGAAAGAATATTTCTTCATTTCCAAGTCTATCTTCCCTAGCAATTTTCTTTGATATTATTTCATTGCTGCTCCTCTCTATATCAGGAAGATAACTTAAAATTTTATTCCTGCTTTCCATGTTAAGGCTGTAGAGTTCTCTTGGAGCTAACAGGTCAGCATATATGGAGCCATCCAGCATCAAAATATCGATATTTTCAATATGCTTCAGAGCTGTTTTAATTTCAAGTATTGTCATGTAGAGGCTCAGCCTGTCCCTGACATATCTATAGGGATAAAGGAAATCAATATCAGCAATACCATCCATTCTGAGTTTGCCATCATATATAACACTGGTTGCGTTTAAGGCATAAAGCACCAGACTTTTGTATTCCCTGTGATTTACACTTCCATCCTCAGCTCCTGCTCTGGATTCTTTAGCTTCAATCTCCACCCCTCTCCATTCATCCCTGAAGACTGTAAAATCTGTCCTTGATTTAAGATTTCCCACATAATCCTGAAGCTCTTTCCTTTTTCTGGCAAAGGCTTCATAGGTAATCTGAAGCATAATTTTAATTTGAGCACTATATAATAAAAACTTTTGGAGAGCATCGGAAAAGTGTATATCCTCCGACTTAAATTAACTCCATTGGTCATCGGTTAAGGGTCTCTTGCAGTACCGAAGACGGATTCTGTTTCCATGAGAGTTCTTACAAGGCGGCGATAAGTTCTAGGACTCCTTATCAAATGTCACAGTAACTAGGCAAAATGCATGTGGTTGTGAAATATTCCCTCTTCAAAACGCTTAACCTATGACGTATGGGAATGATTCCAGAAAGGGAGATAAGAGAAAAGGCAAGGGGATTTGGAGTTCATGTATCAACCATTGAGAGGGATTATGCCCAGAATTGGCTTTTAAAAAATCTATCAACAATGGATATGGCTCTTAAAGGGGGAACGGGAATAAGAAAAGTGTATTTTGGTGATTATAGGTTTTCTGACGACCTTGATTTTACTCTATTTGAAGTGGTCGGTAAAGAAGAATTGAAAGCATTGATAAAAGAATCAGTTAAAAAGCAACAGGAAGATTGATGGAGATGTAAACGTCTCTGAACTGGCGGATACTGTGAAGTACCACAAGGTCAAAATCAATGTTCGGAGAAAGGAGAAGGTCTACCTTGCCTATGAGCAGATAGTAAAGATTCCTGGTCTAGGAAATGTCAAACTTGTTATCTCAAGAAGGGGAAAAGACAAAAAACCGAATTTTTACCTGAGTACCAATCTTGATTTAACAATGGAAGAAGTACTTGAGACCTACGGAAATCGCTGGAGCATCGAACTGGCACACCGTGAGGCAAATCA
>QIGD01000159.1 GCA_003229935.1 Methanobacteriota archaeon
ATTGAGGAAGCCAGGCCTTTCTTTGGCACTACAGCAGTCGCTGGCGTGAATTCAATAGTCACCACAATACACGCTGGGTCACCTGATGGAATCCTGCATAGACTTATATACTCTTTTGACCTTGACCCAGAAGCTATACGAAATATAGATTTTATTGTAATGGCTCTTCCTGAAAAAGACCTTAAGGGGAATCTTAAGAGAATGGTTAGTAGAGTAACAGAGATACAGAAATTCAGAAGAAACCCTCTGGAAGAAGAGAAATTAGTAGACATTGCCAAATATGATAAAATCAAAGGAAAATGGCATATAGATTTAGAGAACTCAAATTTTATAATAAAAATAGAAGAAAGGTTTGGTCTGACTAAAAAAGAAGTATTGAAATTATATAATGATCTTGCTTCATTCTATGAACACTTGTATAAAGAATACATTAATGGTAGGGTGGATAATTTGGAGTTAGCACACTATGTAGAAAGATTCTTCAAAGAGTGGAAGCCCTGACATCCTCTCATTTTTTTTAAATATTTTATTTAGATAAAGTGATTTTATCCACAAAACCTATTAATACTGTAATTATCCCTATGATTACAAAAATAACAGAACTAAAATTAATTACTCTATAAAAATGATATTGTGATATAATATTAGGACGTAAAGATTGCACAAGAGCTAAACCTATATATGATGTTTTTGCTATTTCAACTAATTTACTTAATTCAGCTAATTTTGGTTGGGAGTATAAATAAAGTATAGCCCCTATAATAATCAAAACAGTTCCACCAAATATTAAAAATTGTGGGTTATAATACTTTTTAAAAAATTTTAAATCAATCTTTCCCATATTGACCAACTCTTTTATCTATATGATATAGTGTGTTATACACAACCCCCAATGGAAAGCTCCTTCCTAACGTTAGATATGGAGGAGTAGCTCACTGTTTATCAATAATTTTAATTAAGTATTTAACTCTTACGGCGGGAAACTCTATTCAGATTCAGAGAGAGTAGGTTCTCTTTCCTATTAAAATTTCTGATTCTTTTATATACTCTCTGTTTACTGTATGGGAAAGGATGTATAGAAATGGAAGAGATTGATGTAAATCAGCCTTTTGATATAACAGTTAAGCCTCTTCCTAAACCACATCAGATTAATTAGGAGGTATTAAAATACGATGGTTTGACAATAGAGGGAGTACAAGTGCAGAGCTTGTTGTATATATCGTACTTGCAATAGTCATTGCAGCTATTCTAGTGCATATTGCTATTTCTTTAGGGAGCTCTGCCACGAGAGTAGGGACTCTTGCTGGAACTAAATCTGCTGAAATCTTAAAGAACATATCAATTTCATGAGGAGTTTCAAATGGTCTACAAATTGTTAGTAAGCAAGGAGGTTCTTCTACAGAAAGTATCAGAATTTTTTGGCGACGATTCAGAAAAATCTCTCAGAAAATGGATGAAAGCGTCAGGAGAAGATAAACTCAAAAGTCCACGTGCTGAAGAGATAATAAGAGGGATACATCATGGGATAAGTGGTATGTCTGCAGAACACTTTGGCAGGCAAATTACAGCTATGTTTAAGGAGATAGGGGGTGATTCTTTCAAGCCAGAGTATGTTGCATCTGCTATTGACCTGGCAGATGTCCTGAATGAAGATATAGAAGAAAAATTCACTTTGGGTAGTAGTAAAATAGAGATTAAAGGATTACCCAAAAAGAAGGAGAGGAGGCTATCTTATGAAGATATGGGGCAACTCTAGGGCAGCAATCTCTATCTTTGCTTTGTTCTTCCTTTTCATAGCAGGGATAACTCTTGCAGCAGTGTTCCTGGAAACTTCAAACATCGGTGCGAAGGGTGTGAGTGTTGTAAGTTCCACCAGTTTGAATAAAGGGATATCCAAGCAGGATATCTTACGAATATTGAACAATGCCAGAACAGAAACAACAAAAAGTGTGATTCTGGGTGCAGTCTCTCCGACTAATGCCTCAAATTATTTCATATCACTTGCAAATTCCTTGCTCGCTAATTATACCCCTAAAAAAGGGATTACAAATCAGACTATTCTTGTTGTAGAAACAACAGAGAGTAACGTTTCAGTAACACAGCAGGGTATCCAGGGCGTGCTTAATTATGGTAATTATACTGTGATTATCAATTCCTCTCAGTGACGTTCTCCCACGACTAAAGAGGCTGTTCCTATCTAAAATGATGGGTGTCAGTGACTTCACCCTCTGAGTTGTTCTCCAACTCAGCACAACTTCCCACCAACCACCCACACAAAACAGAAAGCAAAAGGAGGTATGGATGATGTATTATGTGAATGGGCAGGAATGTCTTGGTAGAAATGTCAAAATCCGAGGGTGTGAAATGCAGGGTGTTGAAGCTAAACGCTTTGTCACAATAAAAAAGACAGATAAAATGCCTACCAGGGAAGACGTTTTAAAGTGGGCTAAGGAATGGAAATCTCAGAAAAATTCAAACCTTAAAAGGGTATGGGTTATGAAAATAGAGGGTAACAGGTGGAAAAAGGTAATGGAAAAAATCGAATTGGACAACACTCGTAAGAGTATGTCAGAGGAGATATAACCTTTTCTGATTCTTTTATATACTGTCTTCTTATCTTTTTTTCAGGTGATTATATGAAATGGTTTATATTTGTTGTATTGGTACCTCTTTTGTTACTCAACGTGGTGGCAGCAACATCAACAACCTCATCTACCCCTTCAGCAACAGCTGGGACTTTAAACACCCAGCCTGTTGTAAACCTAGAATCCAGTATCATAACTATCGTAAAAGACCTTGCTATGATTGTAACTTTGACAGGTTTTGCGATTCTGATGATGGTGAAGCTAGGTGCAATTAAAGACCCCAATGTGAAAGCCAGCTCAGGCAATTTGATATATACTATAATCCTGGGTGGAGTAGTGTATACTTTTGCTGCTTATGGATCATCCATCTTTGCATGGATTGCTAATTTCATCGGTGGATTGTTCTCCTGAGGTTTTTAGTTGAAAGTACTCGATATTTTTTCTAGATTAGACAAAGAAAAACTCTTTCCTTCAGAGGACAGGCGAGTATTGAGAAGCGAAATTCCATATAAGATCAGTTATAAGTTGTGTATAGCATTTGAGAGACAGACATCCCTTCATGAGTTTAGTGAACTCCCCTCACTGATAGAGTTATATCTACAATAGCTGCACTGTTGGCGATTTTTGAGATTATCCCCCTCTCTTCTTCATTGAAATAAAAATCATCATCTAATCCTTTGCCTTTTACTGTAGATGGCAGGTCAACAATAATTACTCTTGCGAATTCTTTTTGCACTATTTTGACAGAGACATCCTCTAACCCTTCTTTGAGAGCTTCTGCCAGAGAATCTGCATATGTGTATAAATCACTGAACACAGGGAGAACCAATTCCCCCGAAACTCCCCACAAGTTATTTCTTATATGTTTTCTAACCAGTATTACTTTTACTCCTGAAGGTGAAATAAACTCAAGATGCCTGAGTTC
>QIGD01000160.1:0-800 GCA_003229935.1 Methanobacteriota archaeon
GTGAAATTCCCCCATGAAAGAACTTTTCTGGAGGCATCGTCAAGAACAACACATACCTGCTTTCCATTCACCTTGCTATCATACCAGTCCAGATGTACTGCTGATAACGAATACTTCCTTTCATATCTTATCCAGGGTTTCCCCGTCTTCCGCTTGTTCTTCTTACGTTTAGCAAATCCCTTTTTAAGCATGATTTTATGTATTGTATTATCGGGTATTCGTATTTTGTGTTTTGCATAGATTACTTTCTCTAAATACAATGCATTAAGTTTATATTTTCCATATTCTAACTTTACAAGGTCTTTCCATTCATCAGAAATCTCACGTCTTGGCCTTCCAAGATTTAAGCCTATTTTGGGAATGGTTCCTGTTTTTTTGTATTCTTTGAGGAGCTGTCTGAATCTTCGAGGAGTTATCCCAAGATATTTTGCAGCCCGTTTCTGCGTTATTTTCCCAGTACAGTAGTTGTGTAGACACCATTTGAGCTTCTTCAGGTTCTTGACTTTTACCATGTAGACGGCATGATCAAGGAAGAGGAAATTTTTTTGGGAAAAGATAAAAACTATATAAGATGATAAAATTTATATACTTTCTATTCATACATGATGCTGTGATTAATGTGATAGGCTGGGTGGTCAATCACCCACGACTAAATTCGTGGGCTTGTCTCGTGAGAGGCAAGGGTAACAGGTTGATTAGGAGGCATTAAATGCAGCAGTTATTGGTAGAGTTAAAGAACACACCAGAGGATGCTCCTCAAGTCCTCTGCTCTGTAAGTGGGGCATTAAACAGAGAGGAAA
>QIGD01000160.1:811-4451 GCA_003229935.1 Methanobacteriota archaeon
AACATCTCCGAAGAGGACCTACTCTCTGGCAAGAGGGGACAGGACATACGAGTCCCTGTCGTAAACATGCAAATCAAACCTATACCTGATATTGCTAGAATCAGTGAGCAGGCTGAAACGCCTGTTGGTTTAGATTGGATTAAAAATCATTTTAAAATGGAGGTAGGGCAATTCCTCCCACATCTAAAGAGGTGGGTTTACTTGCCCAGAGGATCATGATTACTTGCCCAGAGGATCATGATGTATCCTCGTTCTGTAAAAAATATTCTTGAAGAGAGAGAATCCTGCAGTTTCTTGTTGCAACCCCGGTGTGGAGTGATAATGTGAAGGTATCAGTGGTTATTCCAGCTTATAATGAGGAGAAGTATATTGAAGACTGCCTTGTAGCTATTGAGGAGCAGAAAGATAGTAAAGTCGAGATTATAGTGGTGGACAATAAGAGCACAGACAGCACAGGTGAGATTGCAGAACTATATGCAGATAGAGTCGTGAGAGAAGATAAGAAGGGCGTGGCCATAGCAAGACAGCGTGGTTTTCTGGAGGCTACAGGGCAAATAGTTGCTTATACTGATGCTGATACATTAGTTGCTGAGGACTGGATTGAAAATATAAGGGAGAGCCTCAATGGCAATAACATGGGTGTATATGGTCCTGTTTATCTTTTGGATGGCTATGCTATTGAAGAGGCTGCTTCAAAATATGCTTTTACATATTTTTTACAATTAAACCATTTAATTGGATTACCCAATATCTCAGGTCAGAATTTTGCTGTAAAGAGAGAAGCAATAAAAAAAGTAGGTGGGTTCAATACAAACTTAAAATCTGCGGAAGACGTTGAACTGGGGAGAAGAATTAAAAAAATTGGTGAGTTGGAATTCAATTCAAAGCTGAGAGTTTATACCTCAGCAAGAAGGCTGAGAGCAGGCCACCAGAAGTTCTTAACTCACCATACATTAAATTACCTTTCCTTATTGCTCCTTGGAAAAACAAGGGATTTTGAGGATGTGAGGTTATGAAAAAGCTATGTATCGTTGCCGATACTTATCCACCAAAGAAAGATGGAGTGTTAACCTTTCTGAGGTCAATCTTACCATATCTGAAAGAGCATTATGAAATTACTCTGGTGGCTCCGGCTTTCAGTAGAGATAAGAAGGCTCTGTCTCCGGATATTAATGTTATTCTAACGAGATATATACCAATAGAGATGGCTAACTACTATCCTGCGATTCCGGGAACAAGAGTGGCAAGAGCTATTAAAAATAGCGATATTGTCTTTGTCCATGACCTTGCCCCTCTGGGGAGTTCAGCTATAAATCTGGCAAGACTTATGAATAAGCCTCTGGCAGTATTCTGCCACCATGACGAGGCAGGCATGCTTACCCAGGCTTTCAAGCTCAAAGAAAGACGCTTTGTTCCCGACAGGCAGTTTTCTTCAATTATAGAGAAAATTGTGAAAAAGCAATATAAGGCAGTGGATATATTCTTTGTGGCAACTTCGAGATTCTACTTAAAGCTGAAAAAGCTCGGTGTTGAGGAGCATAAGATAGTTTTTGCGCCGTTTGCAGTAGATACTGATAAATTCGGACAGGGAAATAAAACAGAAATGAAAGGAAAGCTTGGAATACCTGAAAAATCTCCAGTACTCCTCTACCTTGGTAGAATGTCTCATGAGAAAAATGTTGAAACGATAATAAGGGCAGTACCTCTGATAGCTGAAAGACATCCTGAGGCTTATTTTGTTTTTGCAGGTGGAGGTGCCAGACTTAAAGGTTACAAAGCTCTTGCAGGAAAGATTGCTCCGGATGCCAATATAATTTTCACAGACTGGGTGGAGTGGGATAAAACACCTGACTACTACTCAATGGCTGATATATTCCTGTTTCCTTCTCTGCATGAAACCCAGGCTTTTGTTACCATGGAAGCTATGGCATCAGAGCTTGCGGTTATTGTAAGTAAAGATGACATCATTGAACACAGTTATTACAGGGATGGAGAAAACTGCCTTTTTATATCAGAATCCCTGAATGAAAGAGAACTTGCAGAAAAGGCATCTCTGCTCATAGAAGACAGTGAGTTAAGAATAAGACTGGGTAGAGCAGCAAGAGAGACTATGCTCAAAGTATCATGGCAGGATAATGCAGATAAGATAATTTCTGGGCTAAGAAGTATTGAATATAAAGAGAATGTTCCAAAAAAGCTGAAGATAAAGAGACTTCTTATAAATAAATATACTGGTGCAGCCCTGCTGGCATATGCCGGTACAAAGGTTATATGAAAATTATAACACTCACAACAGACTTTGGAGCATCAGAGTATGCTGGGGTGGTTAAAGGTGTGATTCTGTCTATAAACCCAGAAGCAAAAATATTTGATATCACTCACAATATTCAGCCCTACAATATTATGCAGGCTGCATATGTGCTTTACTCAACACTGAAGTATTTCCCAAAAGGTAGTATTCATGTGGCGGTAGTTGACCCAGGGGTGGGCACAGAGAGGAAAGCCCTTATACTGGAAACTGAAGATTATTACCTTGTAGGTCCTGATAATGGGATTTTTTCTTTATTTGAATATAATCGCGCTTGGGAGATTGAATTTAAAGAAGCTTCGCCAACCTTTCACGGCAGGGATGTTTTTGCTCCTGCTGCTGCAAGGCTATCTCTTGATATGAACCCTGAGGAACTGGGTAGAGAGGTGAAAAACATTGAGAAAATTGATATCTTCAGAATAGAGACTGAGGCAAGAAAGATAAAAGGTGAGGTGCTCCATATAGATGTGTTTGGAAATATAATAACAAATATAAAGAAAGAGATTTTCAGCAGGTTGGGAATAAAGCCTGGTGATAGTCTCAGGATAAAAACACTGAATAAGAGCTTTGAGGTGAAATTTCTTCCTGCTTACGGTTATGCTGGAAAGGGTGAGTTTATTTTGCTTGTGGGAAGTTCAGGTCTTATTGAGCTTTCCGAGAATCTTGGCAGAGCTTCAGAAGTTTTAAATATTTCATCTGGTGATATTCTCGAAATAGAGGCACAATTATGAGAGGTTTGCTTATAGGAAGATTCCAGCCATTTCACAAGGGGCATCTCTATGTGATTGGGAAGATAGCAGAGGAAGTGGATGAAATTATAATAGGAATAGGGAGTGCTCAGAAGAGCCACTGCTCTGATAACCCTTTCACTGCAGGAGAAAGGCTGATGATGATACAAAAGAGCCTTATTGGAGTGAATTTCAGTAAGAACTACTATATAATACCAATAAATGATGTGAATAACAACAGCCTCTGGGTCAGTCATGTAAAAAGCCTGACACCACCATTCAGTAAAGTTTACTCGGGTAACCCTCTTGTTAAGAGGCTTTTCAAAGAAGCTGGCAAGGAAGTAGCAACACCTCCTCTCTTTAATAGAAAGGAGTTTTCAGGGACTGAAATCAGAAGAAGGATTCTATCGAGAGAGTCATGGAAAGAGCTTGTGCCCGAAGCTGTTGTGAAGGTTATAAGGGAAGTAAAGGGCAGGGAGAGAATTGAAGAGCTTACCCTTGGAGATAGGTGACTTTTTTCCATGCCAAATTTAATCCTATCATGCTTTGTAATATAGCCATATGTCCAATCACACTTCAGAGTATTTACCAGTCTCCATCTAAC
>QIGD01000161.1 GCA_003229935.1 Methanobacteriota archaeon
GAGAACTTTTAGAGGTATTACTTGATGCAAAACCATCGGCAGAAGAAACCCTGCCTTCATATTGCAAAAAGTTAGGGTATGATTACGAAGTTGTTGAAGAAAGTGGATACTGGAGATTTTTTATAAAGAAAGCTTAATAACCTTTGTGTACAGACTATAAAGTAAAAGAGGTTATAATGCTTCAGGCACTAAGTAGAAGGCTGTATACCTGTCCCAATTCTTCTAGATTTTTTAAGGCGCTTCTGGACTTTCATGTCGAAGGAGTTTATCCTCGCTATCAAGCCATTGAAAATATCCAATGCCTCCAGATACACCCTCTGCACAAGCTTTTTCCTCTTCCGTCTGCGTTTGAGCTTTTGCTCGTACCGTAAGTCCGCTAAAATTATAGGTCATCAACGTTCTCCCACAGGCTCAGCTTCTGCTTCATTTGCCCCACCTTCTCTTCAAGCTTTTTATTCTCCTTCTTCAGCTGTTCTATCAGTCTGTCTCTATCGGCAGTGTACTTCGAAAGAGCTTCTTTAGTCTTGGTTTTAAATTCTCTCAACTTCTCGTCCTTTTCCTTCCTGTAAATATCAAGCTCTGCCTTCAGTCTATCGATTTCCTTATTTAGCATAGCAAATTTTTCTCTATACATTTCAACTGTTTCATCAAGAGCACTCACCTTTCTAAGTTCCTCCTCAACTCCAGCCTCCCTTTTCTTCAGTTCAATCTCTTTTTTATCCAGTTCGCCCTCACTTTCAAGAGATTCTCTCTCAAGTTCATTTAACCTCTCCTTTATTCTTTTATTCTCTCTCTCAAGGTCTTCCTTTCTTGAGAAAATCTTAGCCTTCTCATTATCAATATCATCAATAGTTTTTTTGAATTTTTCTGTCATGTTTCTATATTTTTTTACGTAGAGGCTTAAAATCAGAGAAATCAATACAAAGAAAGCTACTACTGCAATTTGGATTTCACCAAACCTTGCCCCTGCTATATTTAAATCCATTCCATCACCTAAAGATTATCTATCTCCATGAGCCTTATTTTTTCTCTAAGCTGTTTGTTTTCCTTCTTAATAATATCCATTTCAGCTTTGATATCTGCTATCTCTATTTCTTTTTCCTTTGTAATAGTCTCTATAGCCTCCTTTGTTTTGAGTTTTATCTCCTCTATTCTTGTATTAAGAGATTTCTCAAGTTCTTCCTTCTCTCTTTCTACTCTGTTTAACTCAAGCTCCTTCTCCCTCTCAAGTCTCTCCTTAAGTTTTTCAATATCTTGCTCCCTCTCAGTGCTTATCTCCTCAATCCTGCCTTCAAGCGAGTTTATCTTTGTTTCATAATCGCTACGTCTTCTCTCTATTTCCTTCTGAGCATCGAGAAGTTTCATATCGTATTTTTTCTCAAGATTCAGAAGCTTTTCCTCATACTCTTTCCTTATTAAATCTTTATCTCTGGCAAAGCTCAGCTTAAGCTCTTCAACTGCCTTCTCTTTCTCAAGAATTTTCTGTTCTGTCTGTCTTTCAATTATTTCCTTCTCTCTTTTAAGTTTCTCTTCCTGCTCTTTCATTTCATCTTTGAATTCGCCCATTTTTTTCCTGAGAAACTCTATTTCCTCCTTGAGAGCCACTACCTTCTCCAATTCTTTTCTGCTTTCTTCAACTTCCTTTCTGGACTCTTCCTCCCTCCCTTTAATCTGCTCCAGCTCCAGTTCCAGTTTCTCCCCGACCTCCATATTTTTCTTTTCAAAAGTTTCTTTCTCTGACTGGAGCGCTTCTATCTGCCTCAAAAGTCTGGTTTTTCCTTTATCTTCCATCTTCAAAAGTTTCCTGTTCGGCTTATTTCTTCCCCTTCTAACTAAAAGCAGGAGGATAATAATAATAAACACTGCTGCTGCCACCACAGCATAAATCATATTTCCTGTCAAAAAGTTACCAGAATTGTAGGGCAGATTTAAAACCATGAGTTACTGTATTACTTTCCAGGTTAAATAAACCTTACGTTTCTCCACTCATTCAGATATGAAATACCACAAATATCAATAACGTCTGGAAAAGCTTTTATAATATGCAATGAAAGAGATTATATAAATGTGGGAAGAAATCAGCCAGGAATTTAAAAATTACCCCTACCAGAAGAAGGTTGCTCTTTTTTTATTAAGTAAGGGGTTAAGAGTCAATAAAGAAGCTAAAATATGTCTGGAGAAAATTGAGATTCCTCATGTAAAAATAGCCAGAGTACTTCAGATTGATAGAAGAGTTGTGGATGCAACTGCAAAGAGAATAAAGGATAGAGAGAAACTCTTCAGGATATTCTCAAACCTAGATACTATTCCATTTCTTAAGAATGTTGCACTTCATATAGGCCTCAACGTTCTTATTGTAACCCCTCAGGATGCTTCAAAGCCTGGAATAATGGGTAATGTAACATCAAAACTGGCTGAAGAGGGTATTCCAATACGCCAGGCTATTGCCGATGACCCGTATTTAACTGAAAATCCAAAACTCACTATAATTACTGATATTGAGATAAGAGGTGAAATCCTGAATGAGCTGAAGAGGATAGAAGGTGTCAAGGAATTAACAATATTTTAAATCATCCAAGAAGTTATTTCCCATTGGAGCTTTTTCATCCTTTCCACTGCTGGATGCTTTTTTCCAAGCTTTTTCTCAAAAAGTTTTATATTCTCATCAAAGCTGGTTCTTTTTGACCCGACAGTAATGTTGTCGGCATAGGCAACGATTTTTTCTTCTGGTGTTTCTGGCATATAGTCACCAGCTGGGAGTCCAAGAGCTATAGCTTCATCAGACGTCAACCCTGCACCAACATGGCGTCTGATTATATTCACAACCCTGTCATCCAGCCCAAGATTCTCTGCCAGTCTCGCTCCCTCTGACACATGTGTTATATCATGAGTAATACTCCTTCCAATATCATGCAGCATTGCTCCAGTAAAAATAAGCTGTTTATCCACCGGGATTTTAACTCTTTCCGCTATTTCAAAAGCAGTATCTGAGACAGCCTTTAAATGTTTGATAACCTCTGAATCAAGCTTCAACTTTTTGAGAATTTCCTCTGGCTCCATTCGATAGTTCCTCTTCAAGTCTTTTAACTTCACCTTCAAGACTCTTGACCATTTCATTATTATCAACATATTCAAGAACCCCGTTACATCTGGGGCATCTAAACTTATAATCGGTAGCTCTGTCAAATGGAACCTTGGTACTGTCTGACCTGCACCTGAAAAAAACATTGTTCTGTTCAAAGTCCAATCTTTTCTCCATCTCTTTAAGTTTTTTTGTCTTCAGCGTCTTTATTATATCATTAACCTTATTTAAATGCAAAGTCCAGGTATAAATATACCAGCCAATCTCTCTATCTTTTGTTCGGTTGTAACTGGCTATTCTATACTCATATAATTTATATAGAGCTCTTCTTACTGTATTCAGCCTTAAACCTGTTTCTTCTGAAATCTCTTCATCTGTAGCTTTCTTTTCCATCAGAGCATAGA
>QIGD01000162.1 GCA_003229935.1 Methanobacteriota archaeon
AGAAGGGAGAGATAATGCCTGTTGCAACACTAACATCGAAAGGACAGATGACAATACCAAAAGAAGTAAGGAAAGCCTTAAACCTGAAGCCCTTCAAGAAAGTAATTCTATTTGTCGATGGCAACCAAGCGGTTATTAAACCACTGAGAGGCAACATCCTTGATATCTGTGGTTCGATAAGGATACCCGACAAGGAGATGCCCATAAGTTTTCGCAAAGTGAGAGAAGAAACAAAAGAAAGGGTTGCTGAAGGGCCGGGGAGTTGCAGATTGAGGAATATAGGAGTCTTTATTAACTCCTGCACTTATAACCTGCTTTCCACTGCGACACTGTTTGACGTAGTGGGTGTGGTATAATGGAGAGAATAGAGAGAGCGAAGGGGGAATATTATACAGCAGTTTGTCCTGGTCATTACACTGACGATACCACAATCTTAAAAGCGTACATTATGTCATTCTGAATTTATTTCAGAAGCTCGTATTTTCAACATGTTGTGTTTTATTCGGGGTAATCATGTTCAGAATAGATAAGGGAAAACTTTGCTGATAGCAGGTATTTTTAATAATGGAAATTAAAAAGCATACAGTGAGCATGACAGTAGTGGCAGAATCCTTGACAATCTGCGAAAAACCTTTGAAGGGTGACGGATAAACGATGTGGGGAATTCTTTTGCGATATTATAAAACTATCCTGAATTCTACAGAGGGCTAAATGTTTACAAAGCTGATAGAGCTAAATCAGATTATTGAAGGGGGAAAAACAAGAAGTATTGTTGAAAGATTAAATCAAGGGCTCCCAGATACTTATAAGCATGGGATTGCTATCTGCTTTGATTTGAACAGCGGCCAGTATGTTGGGTTAAGACTGGTCGAAGGTTGTCAGGATGTTGTATATATGAAAGCGTCTGGAAACGGTTTTGCAACTACTGCGCTTCAACCCCTTTCTGAAAAGTCTATGTCTACTGTCAACAAATTAAAAAGGTCTGCAGACGCCCTTCATCTTGTGTCTTTTTTTACGATTAAGAAACAAGTTGAGAATATTACAGAGCACTTTGATGAAACAACAGTTCATGAAGATATTAAAAAGAAATTGCAAGATATTCCACAATCCAAGGATGAGCGCATCTATCTTTTTGTGGCTTCTGTTGACGGAGATAAGATTTTACCTTTATATAAGGAGATGGAAGTACAGGAACAGATGGTCAAAAATGCTTTGCATGAGCAGTATGGTAAAGCTGAGAAGTTCCTATCCATAGAAAATGACCGCACCTGTTATCTATGCGGAAAAGCAGGACAAAAAGTGTATGGAAACTTTTCAATGCTTAAGTGTTATAACCTCGATAAACGGGGAATGATAACCGGAGGTTTTTCATATAGGCAGCCGCTAAAGAATTTCCCTGTCTGTGAGGAATGTATTGCTGCAGTTTCCTCAGGCTACGATTTTGCAAAGAAATACCTAACTTTTTCAATGTGTGGGGAAAGATATATTTTGCTTCCAAATCTGCAGACAAAAGATGAAGAACTGTCAGACGTTATCCTTGAAAAGTTACAAGACAGGGAACCTGCAACTTTAAGCAGTAAACTTGAAAAGATAACCGCTGCTGAAAATGAGATACTTGAAGAACTTGCTGAGGTAGGGGGCGGCAAGGATGTATTGACCCTTACCATGGTATTTTTTGAGGAATCAAACGCTTCATGGAAGATAACCGCAGAAATTCCTGAAGTGCTTCCTTCAAGAATAAACTTGATTTATAAGGCAAAGCACGCTGTTGAATCTAATCGTTATCTTAAAATGGGAGACAAAAATTTTCACTACACATTTAGAAGCCTACAAAGATTTACGGGTGATGGTGGTAAATTAAGCCGTCGTAAATTCATGAGTTATATAGATGCAATTTTTTCAGATAGAGATCTGGATGAAAGAGTTCTTTTAATGCAGAACCATATTGTCAACAGCAAAGAAAGAGCCTAAATATATGCCTGTTACTGTAAGAGACGCTTTTGCGACATGGTTATTCTTAAATCAATTAAGGATATTAAGGAAAGGAGAAAAGAATATGGGAAATGAATCAATCAAAACAGATGGTCCTTATGGTCAATTCATTGAGGAGCACAAAGACTTTTTTAACTCATATGAAAAAGTAGTTGCTTTTCTTACCGGCTGCTATATTTCAAAGGTCATGTATGCACAGGGGACTAACCTTGGCAATTCCCCGTTTTTTAAAAAATTGAGAGGGTTGAAACTTGATAAAAAAAGGCTGGAGATACTTTATCCGGAATCAAGAAACAAAATTCAACAATATGATGCCTTTGGGCTTGTGAAAGATATTGACCCATTGCTGGCTCAGGCCTGGATAAATTGCGGAAGTAAATGGGATATTTCCGATGATGAGGCAACTCTGGCTTTTAGTATCGGGTTGAGTCTTGATTATAATATCCATAAGGCTGATGAGAAGGAATAAAGATTTTACAAAAAGGAGGAGACAAAGATGGCTGTTACAAAACGTCAGGAGATATTGTTTATTTATGAAACAAAGGACTGTAATCCAAATGGCGATCCCCTTGATGAGAACAAACCTCGTACCGATCCTGAAACAGGGGTGGTTACAGTAACCGATGTGCGTATCAAAAGAACAATCCGGGATTATCTGTATGGAACAAAGGGATTGGAGATACTTGTTAGAGATACATTTGATGCAAAAGGTTATTTGAAGGATGGCAAGGGACGTTGTGAGGACTTTGCAGAAGAAGCGGGAGTGGACAAAAAAGATAACATACCGACAAAAGTAGATAAAATTCAAAAGCTTATATTGGGAAAATGTATTGATGCAAGATTGTTTGGATGTACTTTGCCGGTTGACAAGGGCAGTGTTAAGGTAACCGGCCCTGTTCAGTTTAACGGATTTAACCGTTCCTTACACCGTGTTGCACCTATATTCGTTCAGGGAACTGCTGGTTTTGCTTCAGGGAAAGAGGCCACCCAGAAATCCTTCAGGGAAGATTATATCATTCCATATGCCTGCATAGCAGCTTATGGAATTGTGAATGAAATAGCCGCCAGATCAACCCAATTATCAGACACAGATGTGTCTCTGTTATTGGAAGGTCTCTGGAAAGGAACAGAAAGCCTTATATCAAGGTCAAAGATGGGACATCAGCCGTTAATGCTGATACGCATAACCTATAAAAACGGTCATAGAATAGGCGATCTCGCAGGACGCATAAAACTTATCTCAGGGAAGGAGGATATTCAGATAAGGTCTATTGATGATTATGTTATAGATGCCACCTCTCTTATAGGCTCAATTCTATCCGCCAGGGACGAGATTGAAGGGATAGAGGTGAAGCAGGATGACCGACTTAAGTTCAAAGATGATGGGCAGGAAGGTGCATTTGCAGAAATGAAACGGCTTAATGGTATATCTATCCAATCTTTAGTGATTGGGGGGTAAATGAATGCGAACAATTGTTTTTGAAATACAAGGGCAGATAGGGCATTTCAGGAAACCTTATGCACCTGTATCGCCTGTTACATATCCTTTTCCCCCGCCTCCTACGGTCATGGGAATTGTAGGAGCAATTTGCGGTTATGGGAAGGACGAATATGCAGAGAAGATCGGATGGGATAAAGTACGTATTGCCGTTAGTCTGCTTTCGCCTGTTAAAAAATTCCGTGCAGGGTTGAACTTAGTAAACACCAAAGGGAATAAGTATTTTCGCCTTACAGGGGAGTCACCCCGAACTCAAATACCTTATGAATTCCTAAAAGACCCTGCCTATCGTATTTATCTGGCGAATGCTAATGATGTGACTATGGACAGACTCTGTGATATGCTTAAAAATAATAAAACTGTTTATACACCGTCTCTTGGGCTGGCACAGTGCCTTGCAACGGTTTCATTTTACGGGGAGATGGAGGCAAGAAATGGGTCACCTGAAGGAATTGAGGTTTCCAGTGTTATTCCAAAAGAACAGACCCTTGGAATTCACTATGAACCTGGGCGAAGGTATACAAGATTCCGCATTCCGGAAAAGATGAGACCGGACAGGACAGTTGAAAAATACGGGGAGGTTGTAGTAGATGAAGGGGCAAATAAAATAACGGTAGAAACAACTCGGGCTTTTAAAGTAGGGGAAAGCTATGTACTCTTTTTCTGATTGTCTTGCCCATCCACCTGATGATTATCTTAAAAACCACCTTAAAACAGTTGCAATAGCCAATCAAAATATCTGGAGAAATGGATCAAATGCCTTTACAGTTGCTGGTATATTATCGGGGCTTCTACATGATATCGGTAAGGCAAATAGCTGGTTTCAGGACAGGGTAAATGGCAAGGATAATGGAAGGTCAAAATACTCAAATCATTCTCTGCCATCAGCGATAATTGGTTGGTATATTTCATCTGCTATCCAGTTAAAGGGCCAGGAATTAAACAAGCTAAGGCTTTCCGTCTTTGTTTCTATTCTACGGCATCACTCAAATCTTAAGGAATCGTGGGCTGATGAAGTTATGTTACAGAAGCATAGATTAAAATCATCTAAAGAAAATCATTCCGCTGTCCTGAATGCACAGCTTAACTCAATGGATTTAATGGGAATAGAGGGATGGCTTAATGAAATGGCAAAAGAACTTGGACTTCCGTTAACAATACCTAAACTTGAGCCGAAACTGATCGCAAACGCTATTATATCAGCCAGCTCATTACGCCTTATGAATTCCTTTAAGACATTAGAAGATGTAATAGACTTTTTAGGTGTTTATGGTGGTCTATTGCAATTTGATAAAATTCACTCTGCTGTCGGTACTATTGAAAGAAAAAGGTTTTACCTACCTGAAGATTCAGCTCAAAAATATATTGAAGAATGTATTCCTAAAGAAAGCTCTAATCTTGCAGCAATAAGAAATAATCTCTCTGTTGAAATAGAAAGAGAACTGTTACGATATTCCAATAAACACTTTTTCACTCTTACTGCCCCCACCGGTTCTGGTAAGACGTTGGCTATTTTAAATGCGGTTTTGAAGCTCAGGAAAAATATCAAGGAAAAAGAAAATATCATTCCTTCTATCATTTACTGTTTGCCTTTTACCTCAATAATAGATCAGAATTATGTAGTTTATCGTGAAGTGTTGAAAAATGCCGGACTTTCAATCAATTCAGAGCTTTTATTAAAACACCACCATCTAAGCGACCCAGTTTATATTTCAACAGACCCGGAATTTAACGTTGATGGTTCAGAGCTTTTTACTGAAACTTGGCAGTCCGAACTTGTAGTAACAACATTTTACCAGCTACTTAA
>QIGD01000163.1 GCA_003229935.1 Methanobacteriota archaeon
CCAAAGGCTTCCCTAAACTCTCTATCCACTTCCTCAACAGCTTCAAGAGCTTTCTCCATAGCATCTTCCTGCTGTCTTCTTAACTCCATATAGTAACTGGGATCTCCGAGAGAGCCCATAGTGATTGGATTTGCAGAGTCAAGGATATAAGACAGTGTAAATGGTGGAAGGAACTTACTGACTGCTTCACTGTCAGGAATTTCAACCGGCTCAACAGTATGGGTGAGTACAAAGCCATCCATACATACCATCACAGGCAGAAGAACATCTCTGTTTTCAGCTATTTTATATGCCTGAATCACAGTATCTAAAGCTTCCTGATTGGTCTCTACATATATCTGGAGCCAGCCAGAATCTCTTTCTGCCATACTGTCACTCTGATCGTTCCATATATTTATTGGGGCACTCAGGGCTCTATTTGCATTAACCATTACTATTGGAAGACGCATGCCAGAGGTTATCCATAATACTTCATGCATAAGCGCAAGTCCCTGAGAAGAGGAGGCAGTAAAAACCCTTGCACCTGTGGCACTTGCACCTATACCTGCACTTATAGCAGAATGCTCACTTTCAACCAGTAAATATTCAGCATTAATATCACCATTGGCAATCATCTCAGCGAGGTCTTCAACTATGTGTGTCTGAGGTGTAATAGGATAAGCGCTTATAACATCGACACTGCAAAGCTTGACAGCTTCTGCAACGGCATGTGAACCATGCATAAGATCTTTCTCTGCCATTTTATTTCTCCTCCATAACAAGCTCTATTGCTCCAGAAGGGCATTCATTTGAACATATCCCGCATCCCTTACAATAGTCCAGATTAACCTTATATTCACTTCCCTCTTTAATTATACTTGCATCAGGACAGAAAATCCAGCAGCTGCCGCAGTCTATGCATTTTTCCATATTAATTACAGGCTTGAAGATTCTCCATCCACCTGTTTTATTATTTCCCGAACTTCCCGGTTCAGTAATTATAGCACCTATATTGAGCTTCATAATTGATTGGGCAAGGAAACTCTCTCTCTTAAGAGAAGAGAGGAATTGCCCTTTTTCGCCTTTTTTAGAATTGTATTCCTTTCCCATATTTCACCAGCTCCACATTCTTAACATTAATATCAAAACTTTTACCTATTTTATCTTTTAAAATTACAGATTTACCATAACTATGGACACCTTTTACTTTACATAGAGATTTAATATATTTCACTAAATCATTGGGCTGTAATTTATATCTCTGTCTTCTTATGGATGGTTTGAAACCTTTTCGATTGAGTTGCAAACTTCTGTTATTACGTCTTGTTTGAGTCAATTTGTAGGGTTTACTCCTGCTTTGAGTTGTTCCACCAGCAATTACAAAAGCATCGTTTGCATGACTTTTCTCCATGTCTAATTTAATTCTAGCATGTTTTGTAATATATCCATACGTCCAGTCACACTTCAGAGTATTCACCAGTCTCCATCTAACGATATTCATAAATGCGGTTGCTTTTAATGTTTGATTTGCTTTCTTCTGTATTTCAGGATGCCCAAACTCTGCTGCTGTTTGATTACCTTTCTTCTGATTACATTTATGGCACGCTAAAGTTAGATTTGAAACTCTATCAGTTCCACCTCGTATTTTAGGTATAATGTGCTCAATCTCTAATGGTGTATTACTCTTCCCACAATAAGCACACTTTCTTGCCCATTTTTCTAATAGATATTCCCTTACTTCATAGCCAAACAATGTTCCCTGCTGGTATTCTACTCCTTTAATCTCTGGGTTCTGCATTTTGTGAGTATCAAAACCCGCTACCTCTACAGTCACTTTCGTTACAGGCAGTATCTTCTTCAATTTTTCAATCAATCTTAGGTGGGTCTCAAGTTTATGCTGAATAGAAGGTGCAAACCAGCCTTTTGGTTTGCTACGATTATTAAATCGTGGCTTTCTATACCATAACTTATTCCTTCTAGCTCGCCTGTAATGTTTTTTCTGCTCAAGGAGTCTTGAGATTCTTTTTCTCAGGGTTAACTCACCTGAAATTAATTCCTTTTTCTCTGTTACAGCACTGAAGCCAATTGTTTTGTATCCAGCATCTATGCCCAACTTTATATCCTGTGTATAGTTCCCAGTTAAGTAACATAGCTGGATAGTAAATGGTGCTCGTTGAACTACTATTGCCTTTCCTTGCTTCAAAAGTCTTCTTGCTTTTCCAGGCTTTGCAGGCATTAGTGGTTTTCCACGCATGTTTATGACAGGGACGTTCAACCACTGTCCACTCTTGCCAGAGTGTTGGTCCTCATCGGAGTTGTTATTGGCCAGTACTTTGCGAGGCACACTGAGAGTTTCCTCTCTGTTTAATGCTCCACTTACAGAGCAGGGGACTTGAGGAGCATCCCCTGGTGTGTTCTTTAACTCTACCAATAACTGCTGCATATTCCTATGCCTCCTAATCAACCAATTGCTCTTATCCCTCACGGAACAAGCCTCCATGCTTTAGCAGGAGGTGATTGACAACTGCGCCTCCATCTCCTTGTAGGCAACTTCCACAGCTTTCGCATTTTTTAGTGCCAGCTTTTCAGGAAACCGCTTTTCCACCGCTTTTTTCACAGACTCAAGAGAAATTTCCCTGCTAAGAGCACCAAAAGCTCCAATCATTGCAGTATTTACAATGGGTAAGCCCAGAACATCCAGAGCTATCCGGGTTGCATTAATACTATAAACTTCAGCCTCACTTTCAATAGCCATATCTTCGGGATTTTTCTCTGTATTTATTAAAACCTTGCCACTCGCCTTGATGCCATTGGTTACATTTACCACCTCAAGAAGGCTGGGGTCCTGCACAATAACATAATCAGGATAGTAAATCTGAGACCTTATTCTTATAAAACTATCACTTATTCTTGCAAAGGCTGCAACAGGAGCACCTCTCCTCTCAGTGCCAAAACTCGGAAAAGCCTGAGAATATTTCCCATCAAAGAAGGCTGCCATGGCTAAAAGGTCTGCAGCAGTAACTGCACCCTGACCACCTCTGCCATGAAATCTTATTTCTATCATTTCTCTGCCTCCTCCCTGAGTACAGACATATTTGTCGCATAGGAATAAATTGTACCTGCACTATTATAAAGTTCTTCAAGATTTTTGCTTACAGCCGGCTCTGGTTTCCAGTATTTGTGCTTTGCCGATATTACCTCATCTATCATACCTTTACTCATGGCATATGCAAGCAGAGCTGTGACTGCGCCACCATCCTGCCATTTCTTTAAGCCTGCTTTTTCAGTTACCCTGACAGAAAAAATATCAATATAATGCCCAAGACTATCCCTATTTACATTCTCTTCGTGCCTGAAGAGGTCATCACTCATAACCAGAACAGGTAAAGAGGTTCTGGGACATGCAAGATAACTCTTCCATAATGTTTTAGAGTCTTTAT
>QIGD01000164.1 GCA_003229935.1 Methanobacteriota archaeon
ATTCCAGGTCCTTTGAGGTTGCCTGCAGCAGGTCTTTATCTTTTAAATAATCAGAAAGCCTTTGTAGGTTTCTCATGTATTCTTCAATCGTCCGATCACTTCGCCCTTTGTATTTGCTTAACCAAACAAAGTACTCTTCAACAATTGCTTTTGTTTTAGTGGTTTCCATTTCTACGATATAAACTAAGACACTAATGGAGCTTCTCTACAGATTAACACTTCATTTTCTTCATCGAGAGAAACGCTAACAGCACAACAATGGTAAGGACTAT
This sequence comes from Methanobacteriota archaeon, assembly GCA_003229935.1. Taxonomy (GTDB): domain Archaea; phylum Hydrothermarchaeota; class Hydrothermarchaeia; order Hydrothermarchaeales; family BMS3B; genus BMS3B. Next base: position 273 of record QIGD01000164.1, read on the forward strand.
AACGATAGTCTAAAAAACCTATGAAGTGCTCTTTTTTAAGTTCAACTATAGTTTCTGCATTTTTACTAACACACGCATATGGCCATAATTCAGATGGCATAAGTGAGATAGATTTGATCCCTGTTATTTTGCTATATGAAAATACTATAAAGTCTTTATTCAATCTTTTCCCTATTAAGAGCACCGTGAGTTGGTGCCCTAAACTATCCATATAAACTCCACCTATCCTTGGAAGAGATTTATTCATCATCTTTATCACCCTGAGAATTGTTAAAAGTTCCACCAGTAGGCAGGCGCCAATACCATCTACCTTCTTCTCCATAACCTTTTCTAAATGCCTCAACCTTGATCTCTAATTTTGCTCTCTTAACAGTACTCCATGAGTGTCCGGATTGTTTTGCTTTTGTAATGAGTTCTACAGTTGTGCACTCCCCGTAGCCAAGCTCTTCATATAACCATTCAGCTGCTTCTTCCCGGTCTGTTTTTTCCTCATGGTTCATTAAGACATCTGCAGCAGTAAGGTTGATTGATTCAGCATCCCACTCAGCAAAAGGAACGTTATTGCTATCCTCTAATATTCGATATGAAAAACCAGTTTTATCATTACCCAGGTTGTTCTTCATAGGAACAAATAACCTTTTTTCATCATCATCTTTATCTTCCTCGATCAGGAATGCAGCCCTTGCTGCTGCAACAAAAGCAAGCGATCCCGTAACCCTGAATAAAGCATTTCCACTACCCCCGCCTTTGTTCATATGGGTAATGGCCAAGATAGCTACCTTCTTACTAGAAGCGAGCTCACTTAATGAGGAAAGAACGCCGCGAACATCGGAATTATTATGAGTATCTGTCCCCCCCATATAAGCTGATATCGGGTCTATAATGATCAACCTGCAATCGGGGACCTTACATAGACACTCTTCAAGTAACTTGAGATCCTTATTTATAGAAAATCCACGTTTAATCTGATTACCATCTATATCGAACTCCTTTACCATCGAAATAAAATGGACTCTTGAGACATCAGCCTTGGATGCAATCAGTCGAGGCAAAAGAGTATCGTCTGGACCATCCTCTGCGCTCATTATTCCTACATCACCAATTGGACAACGTGCTCCTCCAGGCCATTCTTTACCTGTTGAAACATGCGAAGCCATGCAAATAGCAAGCATTGTTTTACCTAACCCTGGATTTCCTACCAATACAGTAATTTTCCCAATTGCAATAAAACCCGGCCAGATAAAGTCTAGTTCAACAGGTTTAATATTTGAGAACCTGGTTATCTCTAAATAAGGACAGAAACAATTTGCAATATCAGATCCTGGTGACTTTCTTTCTGGAAGATCCACGATCACATCACTGGCAATATTATTTTCTTTGTTTGATTTCACTACTTATCGCGCCTCGCTATATATCGTTGCCCGTACCCGTCACCAGCACTCGTTACAACACGATCTACGCCATCCCGCAGTAAGGCAATAGAAAGTCGGCGTGAGATATCATTATTAAGGCGGCCGGCCGTTAAGATAATTATTGGTTCATGGCCCGCGCAGATCCTCCAGTCATATATTTCTGGAGGGTCTGCTGGGGGATGCACTAAAAATAATAATTTACTGCTTAATGATTTCTTTGCCATTTCCCAAGCATTTGAACCGGCAATAATAAATAGGCTTAATCGCTTACCATCTGAACTTGTCCCTCTGTACTGCGGCCAGACACCTGGTGTATCGAGCACGTCGGAAAATCGCTTAGCATATGGTGGGCACTTATATGCTGCAGCATCAGCCACAGGCTAAGACCTTTTTGAATTATCTATGATCCACTTCATAAAAAGGCCTTGATCAAGGAAAATTCTATGCCCCACGCGAATAATGGCTCCACTAGTGGAAAGTCCATTTTTTTTACGATCTAATAAAAGCCGACGTATTAAGGGTATAGATAATGCCGGAACGGTCTTAGCTAATTGCTTTACCGTTACCAGCGTTATTTCTGGCAAAGGCATTTCTTCACTTGCTCTTCCCTTTTTCATAATTCTCATTCCCAAATATCTTAAAGTTAGGTGTTTCTTTATGATTTCTGGTGCATATAAAAGCATATAAGAAAAGATAATTCTACCCCATATATCTTGCAACCCATTGATTGCATTGTGTAAAGCGCAGTTCAAATTAAATAATCATCGTGCCAAAAAAAACATACAAGAGATTGAATTAAAATGGTAATAGCTTTATTTGCTAGGGAAAAAAGCGCAGTTCGACGCAGATAATCATCGTGTACAAAATATTTATTTTTCAACGAAAATTTTTCCCGTTTTTCAAAGGAGACCAACCTCTATTTTTTTCTTCAAAGAAGCCCCATAGAAGACCTTAAGGAGACCAATATATTTATAACTTGATCTCCTTTGAATATATTTATATTTATCAATTACTTATATATATTATTATTATTATGCATTCATCAAAGGAGACCAGATTGTGTATTAGAGGGGGTGTAAGTAGAAAAACAATTAAGCATTCCTTCAAAGTTAATTTTTGCTGTCCAATCAGATGATGAAGGCCATCTTTTTCCTTTAGTGGTCCCCTCCCATGCACACTGGTCCCCTATGGGTAAATAACAGTGCTCTATCCCCAATAAAGTAAGGTTTCATGCGGATTACAGCAAAGGTGTCCATGGTCATAATATTGCTGGCCTCCTTAAGGTCCTCTATATACCTATTCTTGTGGTTGGCCTCCTTTGATGAAGAAAATCAGGTGGAATCAATAAGGAAATTCACATGGATGGCCTGCAGCACCTGTGGCCATGGAAAGCCAGGCAGCCGTCAACGTGCTCAAATATGCACCCGCCCTTACAGAATAACCCCTCTAAATCATCTTAGGTGATGAACAAGAAAAATAATATATAGTAGTAGTCGCTCTTCTTAGTAGGATGCGGGGTTCTCTGAAACTGCCCTTTGGAATGGGCTATATCAAACAAGGGGTATTGAACTACCAAAAGAATCCTTGAGTTAGAATGCATGTGAATTCAAGGCAAAGCTCCACATGTGTAGATTCAAGGCCAGTATCCACATGCCTAGCTATCGGTCAGTCCCGGGCGCTTTTGTAGTTTCGAGAGTGGTTTTAATTCCATGTGAAAAAGGGAAGAA
>QIGD01000165.1 GCA_003229935.1 Methanobacteriota archaeon
ACCACCGATTTCGGACATTTTCGGGGATTTTGTACACCGATACGGCGACAAAAACCTGAATTTGCGATGGTGAAAAGCCATTTGGCGAATCCTGTAGGGGGAAGGAATTAGGTTGGGTCAGGTCAAAATGGCGAACTCAAGTTTTAACCAATAAGCGATTCTCTTTTATACGATAAAAGGCCTACTTAAGGCTGAAGATAAGTTTGAATAAGGGATAAGAAAAAACCATGACTCTCTGGGCTTATAAAACCGGGGGAGCCTCTTGGTTATGGCAATAAGGTGGAGAGATTTATTGAAAAGCCATCCGGTGAGAAAGCAGAGCAGTTGATAAAGGACTGCCTCTGGAACTCAGGGATATTTATATTTTCACCCTCTCTGCTCGCCCGGGAGTTTGAACTTCACTCTCCTGAAATAGCCAGCCACATGCAAAGCTATGAAGAGCTTCTTAATAGTTACAATAAGCTTGCAAGCATCTCCATAGACTATGCAATAATGGAGAAATCTTCACGCTCTGCCGTGGTGCCTTACTCCGGCGAATGGCAGGACATAGGCTCGTGGGAGAGTGTGCATGCACTTATGCAAAAGGATGAAGGCAATGCGGTGAAGGGCGAGGCTATGCTCTACGACACCAGCTCCTCCCTCATATACGGTGATGAGAGAATTGTTGCATGTATTGGTGTTGAAGACGTTGTGATAGTCGACACCAGAGACGCCCTTCTTGTTGCAAGCTTAATATATACGTTGAGGTGAGCGGTTAAAACAAAAGGGAAGTAAGTGATATGAAAATCGTTTTTTTTGACAGCCGCGTCTTTACCGTAAATAATTACTATATTTCTTGGAGTCTCCAGTATTTCTGTTTTCAATTTCTCTTTTTGCTTATTTTTAACCTGACTGAGACCATAACCGATATAGACAAAAACAAATAAAGTAAAAATGCCTGCTAAAATTGAAAGAATATTTTGCTGAGAATAAGTCCCAATCAAAAAAGTTAAAGAAACTACAAACAGGCTCGCAATAATGCCCACTATTAAATCCCTTATGTTCTCAGGTGAAAAATATCTGGAGGAGGAATCCATTACTCCTCCCTATCCCACACATATTTCCATGAACAATTTAATTCTTTACAAACAGCAAAATGTTCACCATTTTTACGGACTATTGCTCGGAGATTACGTGGATTTAGTTTATGTCCGCAGTATTTGCAACTTAGCTCTGAAAGTTCAAGGTCTTCGATGATATCATTTGTAATCTCTTGAGGGAAATATACATAATCAACTTGTGATTCAGGCATCCCCCCATCAGTAGCCCTGGAAATATCAGAAACTAATCCAAAAATATTTCTGTGCAATATATTACGATATCTAAATAAGTATTACCCTTTTAACTATTTAACTTTGCTATATTCTTTTATTCTTCAGGACTAATTTAAGACTCTTGTTATAATCCGCTGTCAATACTTAACTATTAATTCAAATGTATGTAAGGTTTGTGCTACTACATTGAACTATTCTCCCTGAAGGTTGTGAGCTTCCATCATCGAAGCGACTTGCCCTGATATTACTTGTTGACGCTTGCGGCGATTTATGAGGCTCTTTCTTATTACTACGACCACCGGGGTGAAATCCATTGGCATGTTGTTCTCAATCGATGGTGAGTGAATACATCTGTTTGGATGTTAACTGTTTCCTTAATATTGGGCTGTGAAACCAAGAAACCCGAGCCCCTCCTTTAACTCTTTTCAGGAACAGGTATATCAGGCAGCAACTTTCTTCTCTATCCTCGCCACGGTTCCTTTAAGATCGTCGACCTCGTGGCGCAGTTCTTTTATCTCTTCGTGAATCTCCTTGAAACCCTTGAGTTCTCTGGTGATGCTTTCAAATCCTTTCTTTGTTATCTGGACATGCTCATCCTGCTTTCTGGCAATTCCTCTGCTTACCTCTATGTGCTCATCCTGCTTTCTGGCAATTCCTCTGCTTACCTCTATGTGCTCATCCTGCTTTTTATCCATGCTCTTCAAGGTATTAAGCATCTCATTCTGGGTATTAAGCATCTCATTCTGGGTATTAAGCATCTCATTCTGGGTATTAAGCATCCCATTCTGGGTATTAAGCATCCCCATGCCATAGGTGGCGAACTTGCTCTGCTGCTCCATCATGAAGTTGCGTTCAAAGGCGTCTATAGTCCTTATCTCCCCTTTGTAATCCTCCTCGGTTACACCACCACTTACCTCTGCCAGAGATGGAAAATTGCTCTTTGTAAAGCTCACGAACCGCTCTACCTTTTCTGCATCTCCGCCAGCATAAACTTCCACGACCTGAGTCTTGCCCCTGACATTCCTTGCATCAAAGTGGGGCAGGGACAGTCTCGAGGCTTCATCATAGAGGAAAAAACGATATCTTATGTTATGAACCTTCAGGCCTTTGATTAGAATCCTCTTTTTAATCATGTTCTTTACCACATTTTTCCATCTTTCTCACATCAACTTTTTGTGTAATTCTTCATATATTGCTTATACTTACTATACATAGTTTTCGCTTAAAAATCTTTTCTGTAGTTCCTCACCACATATTGGATACTTTTCATAAACATGGTAAGTCCATTAGGAAGTGGTGAATTAATTTGGAGCGAGATATAAACCCCAACTTTGACACTTTGCTACGCTAACTTATTCGAAAAATGAATTTGACAGAAGCCGGAAATATGTGTTTTTAACCCCAGATTTATCTTATGATTGCCTGATTTTACCGTAAAATCACCTGAGAGAGGGTTGAAATTAGAGAAAATGTGTCTTTTGCCGCATGATTTTTTGTATTCGACTGTAACTGTCAAATTCATTAGTGATATTTTGATGAATTTTGGCTAATTTTCTGCTTTTTGGCATGTAAAATAGCTGAATCTAATCTGTGGAAAAGAGAGATAGCAAAACATTAAGTGGCGAAGTCAAGTTTCAAGAGAGGAAAAGTATTCTCAGACAAGACTACCATCAAGGACACTGAAAAGGGCAAGATTCTGGTCACTAATGGCTGAACTCGTTTCTCTAATGACATATCTGGCAGCAGTAAGTTTCAGAAGAATGGACTTGGCAAGGTGCCCTACTACGTTTAAAAGGCTATGAAAAGATTACTTTTTTTATAAGAGGGGGATAACACAGCAATTTCGGAATTTTAGTATGAAATCAAAGGATTGCCGAAGGCTCAATCTATAAATATTCCATTCAACCCCTTTCCTGTAATGTCCGTTTTCTCTCTGACCTTCTCCGAAAAAATTAAAAAGCCTCAGAGAATAACTCATATAAGGTAATGCAATAATACAGGAAAGGTCAATCACCCACGACTAAAGTCGTGGGCTTGTTCCGTGAGGAATAAGAGGAATTGGTTGATTAGGAGGCGTTGTAAAAGATGCAGAAGTT
>QIGD01000166.1 GCA_003229935.1 Methanobacteriota archaeon
TATATTGCCTTACTTACGAGCAGGCCGGTTATGGAGGCTGTTGTAGAGCGTTTTGACCTGGTAAAGTTATATGGGGCTGAAACAGTTGTGGATGCAAGCGAACAACTATCCGGAAATGTCAAAGTCAGATCCAGCAGTTGGAGTGGAATCATAAGTATTTCAGTCTACGACAGAGAACCTCAACTGGCTGCCGACATAGCTAATGCCCTTGTTAAAGAACTTAAGAACATGACTAAGAGGCTTGCAATTACTGAGGCATCACAACGCAGGGTTTTCTTTGGAGAGCGGCTTAAGGAGACGCGGGAATCGTTAATAAAAGCAGAAAAAGATATGGCGGATTTTAAGGCAAAAGCCGGTGTTTTGGCGCTTGATGCTCAGGCAAAGGCAGTTATATCCGCTATTTCAGGTATGAGGGCAAAGATTGCTGAAAAAGAGGTGCAGCTCAAGGTGATGAGAACTTATTCTGCTCCCAACAATCCTGAGCTTCAGAAGCTTGAGACAAGGTTGAGGGGATTAAAAGCGGAATTAAAGAAACTTGAGCCGGGTGAGGGAAAAGGATATGACTATCTGATGTCTACCGGAGGAATGCCCGAAGTAAGTATTGAGTATATAAGAAAGCTTAGAGAACTTAATTTTACCGAGGAATTATACAACCTGTTTCTTAAACAATATGAAGCAGCAAGGATTGATGAAGGAAGGGATGCAGTGATGATTCAGGTGTTGGAGAAGGCAATCCCGCCGGAGAAACGGATAAAGCCCAAGAGAAGACGTATGGTCATGATTGCTGCATTAGCGGGATTTTTATTTTCCGTCCTGCTTTGCTTCCTCCTGGAGCATATGGAAAGAGTTTCAGGATATCCGGCATATAGAGTCAGAGTTGAAAGATTAAAGAAATCTTTATGGATAAAGTCCGGCAAGTGAAGGAGATATTTGTCTGAACCATATCAATGGTAATCGAAGTAAAGTTTAGAAATAAAGGCCCTTCATGGAGAAGACTGTTTTTGTGTTTGACGGAAATGAGAACTTTTTTACTGAATAAAGACAGTATTTCTTTGTGGGGTGTGAATCCTGGAATGGCTGAATGAAAGTAGACTTTCTTATTGTTGGTGCTGGTTTTGCGGGTTGTACCTTAGCTGAAAGGATCACTGCACAATTTGATAAAAAGGTATTGTTGGTAGAAACGCGGGACCATATCGGCGGCAATACCTATGATTATTATAATGAAGACGGTATTCTCATCCAGAAGTACGGTCCGCATATCTTTCATACCAATCTAAAAGACGTCTGGGATTATCTTTGCCGGTTTACTGAGTGGAATGGATATGTTCACAGGGTAATCGCTGTGGTAAGGGGAAAGGAAGTTTACTTGCCTGTCAATCTTGATACCATGGAACGCCTTTATGACCGCAAGTTTACATCTGAAGAGCTTGAGGAGTATTTCGAGCAACACAGGGTTAAACTCGACAAGATCAGAAACTCAAGGGATGTAGTTGTTTCGCAAGTCGGGGAAGAACTTTATGATCTGTTTTTCAAAAACTATACAAAAAAACAGTGGGGTGTTTATCCTGATGAGCTTGACCCGGAAGTAACAAAACGGCTTCCGGTGAGGTTTAATCGAGATACACGATATTTTACAGATGCATATCAGGGCATACCAAAATATGGTTTCACAAGAATGTTCAGGAGGATGATAGATAATAAAAATATCCATTTGCTACTGAAGACAGACTATAGGGAAATAATTGACTCGGTTGAGTATAATAAGCTTATTTACACAGGTCCCATTGATTATTATTTTGATTACATGTTTGGTAAATTACCATACAGGAGTCTTGACTTTAAATTTGAGACACTTGATAGGGAGCAATATCAGCATGCAGGAGTTGTAAACTATCCTAATGATTATGATTATACAAGAATAACCGAATTTAAGCACTTTTATTTTCAACAGCACCGTAAGACGACAATTTGTTATGAGTATCCTATGGCTGAAGGAGACCCATATTATCCCATTCCGAAACCCGAGTGCCGGGAGATTTATCGGAAATACAGGAAAGAGGCCGATAAGCTAAGGTCGGTCTATTTCATAGGAAGACTTGCCCAGTATAAATATTTAAATATGGACCAGGTAGTTTCCGGGGCTTTAAAATTATTTGAAGGGTTAATATAGAATAAAAGACTGATGAACGATGAAAAGAGAAAAAAGATTGCAGCAGTTATTGTAACTTATAACAGGAAAGAACTTTTATGTGAATGTCTCAATGCGGTGTTGAGTCAGACTCGTCCTGTTGAAGCGGTATACATTATCGACAATGCATCTACAGATGGCACGCCGGAGTATCTGATGGAGAAAGGCTTCATCGATAAACCGTTGTTTCCTGAGGGGGGACCTGAGGAGGAAGTGAAGACACTGTCCTTACCATCTTTTCCGGATAAGAGAGTCGAAATTCATTATGTCGGGATGCATGAAAATGCAGGAGGTGCAGGTGGTTTTTATGAAGGTGTTAAAAGGTGCCAAGAGTCCGGGTTTGACTGGGTGTGGTTGATGGATGACGACGGTATCCCTGCAGAAGACCAACTGGCGGAATTATTGGATAAATCAGCAAAGAACAATCTGCTTATAGCTGGTCCTATTGTGATAGACAAGGATGATGATCAGATCCTGTCTTTCAGACAGGAAGACCTGGATGGTCTTCAAAATAGTGTTGATGCTCTTAAAAGATACGCAGTACATGGAATAATATATAACTGCATGTTTCCTTTTAACGGGACTTTAATCTCGACGGAAGTGATCGAGAAAATTGGAAATATCAAAAAAGAGATGTTTATCTGGGGTGATGAAAAAGAATATGTGTTAAGGGCTGAATCAAATAATATAAAGATGGGAACAGTTATTACCGCTTTACACCGGCATCCTGCACGGGTAGCAAACAGGGCGAAAGTCTTGTTTGGTTTTTTGGGCAAAGTCAGTGTTCGGACAGACCCTAAGGCCCATATCTACTATAGGAATCTGGGATATCAGCATGGAAAGTATTACAGTGTAAAAAAAAAGTTAAAGATTTTAATAAAATTTACACTTTATTTTCTCATAAATTCAAGACTCAATATTAAAGAGCTTATAAAATTCTACAGGTATTATTTTGACGGAGCAACTGATAGATTCCTTTTGCCCCCAAAACACAAGCAACCCTGAATTGCGATATAATACGCTTTTGCAGTATCTTCCTGTTTGTGTAACATACTCTTGATAAGTTAAGATATAAACATATATGAGTGAAATGAAAAGAGAAAAAGTCGCAGCAGTTATAGTGACTTATAACAGGAAGGAAGCATTGGAGGAATGTCTTAACGCCGTGTTAGCGCAGACATCCCATGTTGAAGCAG
>QIGD01000167.1 GCA_003229935.1 Methanobacteriota archaeon
ACTTATATAATTCTTTTATAGCTAATCTTTTTTCTAAATATTCTTTTGCATTAAAGTTTTCAATAATTATTTGATATGTGTTATCTAAATTAAATTTATTAGCAACAGATTCTGTCGTAATCCCTTCTTTCAGGTCTTCTTTTTTAGTACGGAGTTATCTTTTTTCTCCCTCCGTTTTCATCATAAAAATCCGCAGTAAGATGCCCCCCCTGCACACTTATCTGCACATCTGCCAGAGTGTTCTTTAATGTATAGCTCGGCTGTCCGTAATAAGTATGTATTATACTCAATATCGCCCCCGTTATAAGAATATCATATTATATCTCATTTTCCGCAAATTAAAAACGTAGTTTTCTCGAATTATAGATCTTCTAAGTACTTATTCAGATAGAAAATATTGTGATTAACAAATTCCAGGTTTTCCATTTTTGGCACAAGTAGTCTCTTAACTGCCGGCTTTTTTCAATTACATCCCTCGCATGGTCACCAAGGAGATCTTTCAAAACACCTTCCGGTTTTTTGATCTGCCTGCGTTTTTTCTGAATCTCTCTATAGTTGCCGGTACACCTTTCGATCAAGGGTTAACTTAAAAGCTATCTTGGCGGCTCATCTTCCTCCTGCCTATGGAAACGAAACAATTCCTGTTGTAGACACTTTGATGCTTCTTCTGTTCAATATCACCCTAGGCAGACAGCCTCTGGAGGGAATAATGTTTCTGTTTTTTCTCTCCTTGATGATTCAAGCAATAATCGAGCGGGAAGTAAGACTAAAACTGAAGGAATGGAATATTGATACTCTACCCCTTTACCCGGAATTCAGAGATACTTTTCATCCGACTACCTCAAAAATCTTAAGTTTTATCGAAGATATTTCTTCATATCAAGTTAGAATGGGACAAATGATAAAGGAATTCCGGGATTCCCTGGCCGAAACACAGGAACTAATCCTGAACATGTTGGGGATCAGATTACTACCGGGGAGATTCCGCTGCAGCAGAAAGTGGGAATATGGGGTTAATTGGCGCGGGCTTCTACAGGAGCCGTATGTATTAATAACGAGCTGCCCGGTACAATTTAGCTTAACTTCTTAATAAATTCCGCAGTGCCTTTCTTGCTTAAAACTCTTAAAACAACAATCTCGTTACCTTCAATTATATAAAACACTCTGTATTTATCAAATCCTCAACATGTGTCTCATTTTTTAGCTCCCTTACATTTGCAAACTTCATCTTCCACCTACATGTAGCTACATTTATAACTACTATGAATACCTCCAAAGTTATGCCAACACTCCCAACTCTTTAACTCCTCAGCGCTTCAACTCTCTGATCTTCTGGTCTCTTAGCGCCTACCTCTCTGCCCCCTGCCTGACACTGTCCTAACCCCCCCGACACTGATCCTGCATCAAGTTCAGGACAGGGCTTCCAAATCTCCCGGTAATCAGGAATTTCAAAGTTTATAGAGAATGTACGAGGTAAGCTAATCCTGGTATTTCAATTTATTTCTTATAAACTCCATAAATGCCCTGAAGCCTTCAATCGGTGATAACGGAAAAGGTGAAGCCTCAACAGAGTCCTGTGAACCGTTATGGAAATGGTATGGAAAGGTTTCTATCTTTTGCCAATTCTTGTCAGGGAAGTTGTCATACCGGTAAAATGTACCCTTTTCATTCTTACATTCCCAATGAAAACCAAATTTATCAGGAAGCCTCTGAGATAAATACACATCTATGAAGCTATTATTAATGAGAAAAATTCTTAATTTATAGTCAGTCTGCGATGTAACTTTAACAATATCTACAAACTCGATTTCAGCTATTCTCTTAACATCCTCAACAGCAGGCATTAGAGCTTCTCTAATATTGCTTTTATCTTTTCACATTCTGCCTCAAGGTTGTCAAAAGTGAAATAATCATCATAAGCACCTTTTTCACTGATAAACCCCTTCTTTACCTTTGCATCAAATTCGAACACATCTTTAACACCGTATTTCTTTGCCAAAAGGAAAATATCCGCTTCCACTTTTGAAAGCCTCTTTTCAAGATATATCTTGAGACTCTCTTTTAATAACTCTTTTGGCTCCATGTGAAGCTCTTTTGCCACTAAATCAATAACAGCCATATTCACACCTCCTTTTGTCTTCATTATATCCTAATAATCAGTGGTTGGTACCACCAACTGCCCAACTCTTTAACTATTTTCTTTCCTGCCCCCTCACCCTTACCTCTGCGGCCTCTGCTCCATACTCTCTACCCCATGCCCTATACGCCTGCCCTCTACCTGACCGCCGTTCCGAATTCCCTCGACACCGATTTCCCAATCCCCCGGTAATCAGGAATTTCAAAGTTCACAGAGAAAGTGCCGATGAAGCCAAGCATGGGAGTGCCTTTTAGAGAAGTTTTAATTTCTTTAAACTTGTCAATATTAGCATTGATCGGCGCTGGTACAGTATATCCCAAACTCTTGGACATTGAAATAATATTGCCAATAAGAATCTTTTCTAAAAGTTCCTTTCTCTTCGCCCAACGCCCAAGCCGCTGATATTTCTCATAGTTCTTTTCGTTAAGAGCAATCCAGGAGGTAAGGAAGGTGTAAAATGTCATTGTACTTGTTGTCCCATAGGGTGATTCCTGAAATGATACATCTTTTTTGAGAATTCCGAATTCTTGACGAAAGAATGCAACTTTTTCTCCGATTAAGTTTAGATTATTAATAACCTTTGCACCTTCATCGATACCAATAATTAAGCATTTGCCAGAAACATATTTATATTGGACAAACGGGTAATTATATTTTACTGCACCATCTTCTAAGTGCTGATGAAGAAGTATTTCATTTGGATAAAGTCCTGACACAGGAGGTGATGGATGAAACAGCTTTTTAAGCAATTGAAAATCATCTCTAAGCACTATAAAATCAATATTATCACCCGCAATAGCTAACGATGCATACTAATAGTAAAGCACTTGTTCCTATATCGATACCGGTATTGTCTATGGAAGTATTATTGAGATCCATTATTCTTATGGCGACACCGTTATCTCCATAGCTCTGTCCTGGTGCATAATGTGCATCTGCATTTCCAATATCAATATCTACACTCCGGCTTATAATAGTCTCCTTCATGCTAAAATAGTTCTCATTTGCAGATTTATGGCCTAACAGTACTTGGTCGTTCTCAGACTCCTGCGACTGTTACACTCAAAAGAGGAAACGGCTATTTTCAGGGGGCTTCGTACAGGATAAAAGTTCAGGAAAAAGGTTATTCGGAAAAGCAGTTTCAGATAACAAGTACTCTTAATGCGGGATGGTACATTGTCGGCGATCTTTTTATC
>QIGD01000168.1 GCA_003229935.1 Methanobacteriota archaeon
GAAGAAATCGGAACTGATATAGCTAGAGAATCTGGAGACATGGCAAAACACGCAAAGAGAAAGACTGTCAAGGCTTCAGACATAAAGCTTGTCGCGAAAAATTACTAACTCTCTCTCCATTTTTATTTTTTTAGCAATATAAGTCTTAGAATAACTTAATCAGACATTACATCAGTAGCAAATCTAAATATATCAATAACCTTAATATTTCTCTTTGATTTATCTCTGTCTTTTTTGATAACCATCTTGTACTGCTGGCAGGCAGTTAGTATTTAGATAAACTGTCAATTACCCCTCCCTTTTGGAAGGGGCTTGTTCCATGAGGGATAAGAGCAATTGGTTGATTAGGAGGCATTGAAACATGAGAAGTTATTGGTAGAGTTTAGGCCTTAATTCTGCACATTTTATGTAATATGAATATTTAGCTTTTCAGTTATATTTTTAGTTTTATTCGATATTTCCGATGTTATCCATTTTTCCTGTGTTTTAAGCTTGTAAATTCGTGCCAGATGAATAAGTACGTCGTTTGGCGAGTATTTTTTCAAGAGCTAGTTTTATTCAAGGATACTGTCAATTTTGTAATAAAAAATCAAGAAAATGAAATTTATAAACATCCATCCTTCCATCTGATAATCATCACTCATATACGTTCTGTCCGCATTCAGAACGTTCTTGAAAGTATCAAACATCCTTTCTATATCTCCCCTACTTTTCAGCAGGCTATAAATCCTCTCTGCAAGTTCACCCAGATCAGTGATTACAGCTATTGTTCCCAGATGATACTGGTTTTTAAAGAAAGTTTCAAGGGATTTATCATCCACCTTTTTTATTCTCGATAGATAATCCTTCTCCTCCTCAGCTTTTAGCCGCTCATCAATAAAGATAATGACTGTTTTCCCATTCAACTCCCCCTCTTTCAGCTTGTAACTGTAGTACCATACTGCCCTCTTTTCTAACATGAAATATCCGTTCAATGCCATTCTATCCCCCTTCTGTATCTTGGAGTAATCTATCAGTGAGCTATTTCTCTTTAATGGAAGAATGTAGTGTAACTTCTCAGCTTCAAGTCTAAGGACATTATCTTCTGAATAGAACTTTATCTCCTATAAGCATAACATTATTTACGCCGGATTCTTTCACAGTCAACATGAGGGAGGACACATCTCACCCTTGGATGTATTGGAAGAATTCGCAAAGGTGTATATGATTAAAGATGGTGAGAGGGAAATCATCTATGTGGTGCCTGAAAAAGTAGCTGAACTCGATAAAGTGTTAGGCTTTAATGTATTCCTTAAATGAAAGGAGTTAAGGTTATAATATCAATACTCTTAGGATAGTCACCACATTTACGATATCGTGAGCGGGAAAGCCCACGAACTTTAGTCGTGGGAGTATGTCAGAAGTGAAAAACCACGCTACTTTGAACCCTCCCAGAGATAGTTGAACATTATTCCACTTATCCTTACCATTTCTGGTTCATCGCTCCATATACCGACTTCGCTGCCAGATGGTGATGGAACACCATACAGTACTTCTTTTGAATCTGAAATAATAATCCAGCCCACATGCTCTTCTGAAACTCTAACTTCACATACATCTTGAACTTCAAACTTCTCAAACTTCTCAATTATTTCTCTACCTACTATCAATCTGAGCTTTACCCCTGCCATTAACTTCTCCTTAATTATTCTAGCTTCTTCTTCTATATAATCAAGAGACTCAGGACATTTATGAAGAAAAGGTATAAAAGTGTCAAGCTCCTCACCGCAGGAGCTTATAATCTCCAGAACTTTATAGTGTATTGACTTCGTTCCCCTTAGAGTCCACAGACCAACTTTTTTTATATCTTCATTAAAGTAAGGTAGGAGTTCTTCAATTAATCCATCTTTAGCTTCTTCTAGTTCATAAATTACAATTTTCTCCTTTTTATCAAGAATTACGTCTATTTTCTCTGCTCTATATCTGTAAGGTTTTGATGCTTCAACAAGAACCCACTCCTTCTTCTCGAGAGAATCAAGAACATCATATGTCCTTGAATAAGGGACATCTGAGCCCCTGCTGACCTCCTTTGCAGTAGCAACACCAGATTTGACAATCTGGATATAGGCAAGAGCTTCATATTTATTTAATCCAAAAAGCTTAAGGTTCTCCAGTATGTACATAAAAAGGTTTATATATTATAACCTTTATCTACTTTTCTGTTAACCATTGTCAGTGGTAATCTAATGATTCTGAGAGATATCCTTTTAAAAGTTGGTGGATTTCAATCACGCCATTACAGGAGAATAATCTTGGTTGCTTTTATCTTCACATGCTTTATGCTTATAAGCGTTCCACAGATTAAACTTCAAACAAACCTGAATAAGGAGCTTCCTTCTGGTATACCAGTTATTAATAAAATGAAAGAAGTTTCTGCAAAATTTGGAATTTCTGATAGTTTAATAGTTTTAATAAAGTTAAATCCAAACAGCGACTTCTCAAACAGAGTAATAGATATAAGGGACCCGAGAATAATAAGGATGGTAGGTGAAATTGACAGGAGTCTTGAAAAAGAGCCAGAAATAACACATGTGTACTCTTTCTTTCCAATTTACTCAAAAATTGGGATACCACAGAATCTTGAGCAGAGTAGAAAGCTTTTAAATCTCGTGCCAGAGCTCAATCAATTCTACAGCAGGGATTACACAACAACTGCAATTTATGTCTATTCTGATATAGGTAGCAATAATGCAAGAAATAGAATTCTTGTAAAGAGAGTAAGGGAAATTGTCAATAATGCTGATAAACCTCCAGGCGTTGAGGTTGTGATAACAGGAGAACCTTTGATGAGGGTTACTCTCTTCAAACTTTTAATCCATGATGCTATCTTAACCATGAGCATAGCAGCGACTATCATCCTAGTCCTCCTTATTTTAATTCAAAAATCCATCAGAAAGGGCATAATCGTTTTTATACCTCTTACTCTCTCAATTATATGGTTATTTGGTACCATGGGGCTTTTAAATATCCCTTTAAGTATAGGTACTGTAGCAGTTGGTGCTATGATTCTTGGTCTTGGAGTTGAGTATGGAATATTTATGTTCAAGAGGTACGAGGAGGAGAAAAGGAATAACAGAACTCCTGAAGAAATCCTAATGGTAATTGTGCCAACTGTAGGGCTTAATATAACAGGTTCGGCTTCGACAACAATAACCGGATTTCTTGCCCTTCTCCTTGCAACCATGCCCATGATTCAGTCAATGGGACTAACTCTTGCCCTTGGAATATTTTACAGTTATATTGCTGCTGTCGCTGTTAATCCCCCCATTATGCTACTCTTTAACAGGAGGGG
>QIGD01000169.1 GCA_003229935.1 Methanobacteriota archaeon
TATGTAATAGTAGAAGGGAAAATAGGGGAAATCTTTGATATTAATGTTAAAAAAGTGGAGTTAGTAAAATATGGAAAAGGAATACAATTTTAAAATTTGTGAGGTAGGGCAATTCCTCCAACCATTGAAATGGTTGGTTTCCTTGCCCAGATTATCATGAAGGTACACATAGCTGAAAATAGAAAGAGTTACTCCGGCACCGAAATATCCTCTCTTTGGGCTTATAGAGAATTTGATATAAAAGAAGACAGTATAGTTGCCTTCCGCAGTCCCTGCAGAATTGAATTTGAACATATGATTGACCTAGAGGATAAAAAGGCCGAAGCTGAAATTCTTTCCGAAGATATGCTTCACTTTATAGTAGAGCACTTCGATATTGTAAATCTAAAGTTAATATACACAAGACAGCGCCTTCTTGCAGCACTGACAGGAGAAATTCTTGAAGAACTCTCCATGAAGCAAATCACAAGAAAGGGAGATGACCTCTACCATAATAATAAAAAGCTGAGTATAAGTATAGCAAGCCTCTCATCTGTAAGTGCAAAAATTCATTTTGGAATAAATGTATCAAACAGGAGTTATGGAAGCCTTGAAGACCTTGACATAGCTGATAAGGCAGATAAGCTTCTCAAAACTATAGCAGGGAGATATGCAGGTGAGATTGAAGATATAGAAGATGACCTGAGAAAGACTCTTCCACTGGATGTGATACTCTGAAAGCAAAGCTCAGAGAGATTTTCTGTTCTGTTCAGGGTGAAGGTCCCTTTCTGGGAGTGCGTCAGGTTTTCATAAGATTTGATGCCTGTAATATTGCCTGCGAGTACTGTGATACCAGAGCAGATTTCGAAAATTGCAGAGTTGAAAAAACACCTGGAAAAGGTGACTTCTATTATATTGAAAATCCCATCAGTTATGAACTGACTGAAAAAGTTGCTAAAAGCTTTGGCAGAGTCCATTCCTACTCCCTCACAGGAGGTGAACCTCTTATCAATGCAAAATTTATAAAAGAGTTAAGTCTTAAACCTCTCTACCTGGAAACAAATATGACTATGCCAGAGGAGGCAGAAATAATAAAAAACAAAGTAAAATTTGTGGCAGGAGACTTCAAACTCAGTTTTGCAATTAATAATGAGAATTATGAGAATATAAGAGAAGCAACTATAAGAAGTTTCAAAATTTTAAGAAACTCAAAGACTAGATACACCTTTGCCAAGATAGTTGTAGGCAGAAAAATTGACAAAGATGAAATTTATAATAACTTGGAATCAATAAGAAATTATATCTCCCATGCTGTTATTCAGCCAGTAACCCCTCTGGAAAAAGCACCTGCAAGAGGAGAGCTTCTAAATCTCCAGAAGGAACTTTCAGAAATTGTTGAGGTCAGGATTATTCCTCAAACTCATAAACTTCTCAATTTCTTATAAGGTGAAATAATGCGATTAGGTGTAGTTGAATATTTTGATTCTGCCCATTATCTTCCCCAACACGATTCCTGTGGTAGAATGCATGGGCATACATATAAAGTAGAGGTTGTAATAGAGGGGGAGAAAAAAGAAGATAAAATGATAATGGATTTCCATGAGGTGAAGATGAAGGTAAGAACTGTTATTGCAGAGCTTGACCACAGGTCAATAAATGAAATTCTCGACTACCCTAGTGCAGAGAATATAACCGAGTATATTTTCAGAAAGCTGAAGAAGGAGTTTGATTATCCTCTGAGGGTAAGAGTATGGGAAGGAAAGGGTAAATGGATAGAGATTTCTGAGTACTGATGAAAGTCAAATTCCTGTGCTGTGCTCTATAAATTTGACATCAAACCCGAACTTTCTTTTTATATGTTCTCCCAGAGCCTTAACGCCATGCCTTTCCGTAGCATAGTGCCCTGCAAAGATAATATTTACTCCAAGCTCTTCTGCCAGAGTGTATGCAGAGTGGGAAGCTTCACCTGTTATCAGAGTGTCAAAACCGGTTTCTTCAGCCTCATAGAGTGCCTGCCATCCAGATCCTGAGAGAACAGCAACTTTCTTAACTCTGCCGCCAAAGTCAAGCAATCTGCACTCAGTAAATAGCTTATCCTCAACCCTGGCAGTAAATTTCTTCAGAGGCTCCTCATGTTCTAGTTCCCCCCAGAAACCCAGAGGAATGCCTTTATATTTTCCGGCACCACCTTTAATCTTAATTTTTAAAAGTTTCATAATCTGAGCATTATTTCCCAGCTCAGGGTGGGCATCAAGAGGTAAATGTGCAGCATAAAGTGAGATATTACTGTCAAATAGGAGCTTCAGTCTTTCCTTCAGGTTTCCCCTTATAGTTTTTATATCTCCCCAGAATAAACCGTGGTGTACAATAATAATATCAGAGTTCAGGTTAACTGCTTCTCTGAAAACTGCAGCGCAGGCATCAACTGCAAGAGCAACTCTCTTAACCTCAGTCCTGCCATCAAATTCCAGACCATTTGAACAATAATCCTGAAACTCATCAACTCTTAAAAGCTCATTGAGATATCTGCTCAGTTCTCCAGAAATCATATCTCTTTCGAAATCCTCTTGGCAATCGCTTTCATCTTTTCATCATCCAGCTCAACCCTGCCTGCTTCAAATTTCACATCATCGTCGCTGTATCTGGGCACCACATGCATATGAAGGTGCATGACAAGTTGTCCTGCCAACTTACCTTCATTGATAAAATAGTTGAAGCCCTCTGGTTTAAGAGCCTTCTTCAGAGCCCCTGCAACCGTCACAGAACTCTCTGCAATCTTTGAGGCAATATCGATGCTGCTATCACTGAAGCTCTCGATATGCGCCTTGGACACAACAAGAGTATGCCCTTCTGTCATGGGATTTATATCAAGAAAAGCTATAATGTGTCTGTTCTCATAAACTATATGGCAGGGAATTTCTCCCTTAACTATCCTGCAAAATATACAGTCCTGCATCTACCTTAGCTCCCTGGCAGCCTTAAGGAGATTCGGGCGTTTCATTAAAACCTTTGTAAGTTTTCCGAGATTCTCTCCATTGGCAAAAGCAACAACATCCTCTCCCGTAAGCTCGCCAGTAAGGTAGTTGAGGTCGCTGTCTTTGAGCAGTTCTATTGCTTTTCTAAGCTTGTAAATTCTGTGGAGGATTTCACCCCTTATATCTCTCCACTCATTCTCATAGGCTGATAGCCTTGCTTCGGAAACATCACCCTTTTCAATTGCATCCACAGCCACTTTTGCAGCTATCCTTCCTGCAAAACTTGCTTCGAAAATGCCACCACCGTGAATAGCATTAACCTGATGGGCAGAATCTCCTACAAGCATTAAACCATTTCCAACGAGCGTATCAATA
>QIGD01000170.1 GCA_003229935.1 Methanobacteriota archaeon
GTTGGTAAAATATGGAAAAGGAATACAATTTTAAAATTTGTGAGGTAGGGCAATTCCTCCAACCATTGAAATGGTTGGTCTCCTTGCCCAGATTATCATGAAAGTCAGGAAGCTTCCTTCAGGGCTGGTAAGCAGAATAGCTGCGGGTGAGGTAGTAGAGCGTCCTGCCAGCATATTAAAGGAGCTTATTGAGAACAGTCTGGATGCTGGAGCAGACAGAATTTATATTGAGATTCGGAAGGCTGGAAGAGTTTTAATAAAGGTTAAGGACAATGGCTCTGGAATGAGCAGGGAAGAAGCCATTCTTTCCCTTGAGAGATATGCTACAAGTAAGATATACAGCGATAGTGACTTTTATTCTGTATCAACCTTTGGCTTTAGAGGGGAGGCTCTACCAAGTATGGCCACTGTGTCAAGATTAAGAATGCTAACAAAAAGCAATGAAAGTTCTTCAGGTACTGAAGTCAGAGTTGAGGGTGGAGAAGTTCTTGAAACAAATCCGGTGGCATGCACCACAGGCACAACCATTGAAGTAAGAGAGCTTTTCTTCAATACCCCGGCAAGAAGGAAGTTTTTGAAGTCTGATGTACATGAAAATGCTGCTATGAAGGAGGTAATTTCGAGGTTTCTCCTCGCCTTTCCTGAAGTACACTTTGAAGTTGTTACAGATGGTAAAAAGAAGGTATTCCATCCAGAAAGTCTTAAGGCTAGGATAAGGGAGATATTTGATGAGAAGAATATCATAGAAGTCAATTACATGGGACATATCGAGATAACAGGCTTTATTCAAAAACCTGGAAGTTCAAGGGCGGGCAAACAGCAATACTTTTATGTCAACAGAAGATTTATAAAAAACAGGCTTCTAACATCTGCACTGTATGAAGCATATAGAGCAATGCTGCCAAAGCACAGGCATCCTCTTGCACTGCTTTTTATTAAAATATCACCAGAGGAAATAGATGTTAATGTACACCCTAGCAAAATTGAGGTTAGATTCAGGCAGGAAAAGGAGGTTTTGAGTGAGTTTGTTGAAGCTATCAGGAAAGCTCTATATCCTCCTCAGGCAGATAGTGAAATAATTACACAGGTTACAAGAACAATTGAAGACTTTTCATATATCGGCAAGATTAATACAGGAAAACCAGAAATAAATAAGGATAAATCTAAATATTCTCCAGAGAAAAACCTTGAAGACAATATTCTCAGGGAGATAAAGCCTCTTGCCCAGCTTTTCAAGACCTATATTCTTGCCGAGCATTCTCTTGGTCTTGTGATGGTTGACCAGCATGCTGCCCATGAAAGGGTACTTTATGAAAGCTTTCTGAAGAAGTATTCAGCTGGTAAGATAGAAAAACAGAGGCTTTTAAAGCCTGAGGTTATACTTTTCACACCTGATGAATGGGCGGCAATGCTTGAGAATATTGAATTTCTTGAAAATATAGGCTTTGAAATTGAAGACTTTGGGGAAGAGAGTATAATCATAAGAACAGTTCCACTTTTTATTGGCAAAATGGAGAATTTTAAAGAATATATTGCGGAGATTGCAGATGCGGGGAGAATTTCTGATATTAATAAAAGAAGGGACGAGATGATTTACAGAGTGGCATGCACAGGAGCAGTGAAAGCTGGGGATTTAATGCTGGAGGAGGAGATAAAGGCTTTGATAGAGAAGCTCAGAAGGGCAGATAATCCTAGGACATGCCCACATGGAAGGCCAACATATATCATTCTTGAAAAAAGGGATATAGAGAAAAAATTCAGACGATAGGCTGCTATGCAAAAAGTGCTATTGCCTTTCCTATACCTTCAAGGACAAGCTGCACAGCTATGGCAGATAGCAGGAGACCCATAATTCTCATTATTACTGTCGTGCCAGTTTTCCCCAGTACACCGAAAATTTCATGGGAAAAGTAGAGAATAACGTAAGAGAGTGCAAATACCAGTAGTATTGCCACAAGGAATATAATCTTCTCCTCGATGGTGTGAGCTTCACTGTATACAACTATTCCTGTTGTTATGGCGCCTGGTCCTGTTAACAGTGGTACAGCCATAGGAGTTATTGCAATATCATCTTTGTCTTCTTCCTCTTCTCCAGGCGAGACTTCTGTTCTCGTGCGTATGCCGAATATCATCTCCAGGGATATAATAAAGAGTAATATTCCACCTGCTACTTTGAAAGAGAACATTTTAATTCCAAAAGCCTCAAAGGCGTAGTTTCCAAAAAAGGAGAAGAGTATAAGTATAATTGTGGCTACAACAATTGCCTTTCTGATTATTGCTCTGTATTCCTTCTCATTTGTTCCTTCAGCTACATGGAGAAAAAAGGGAATACTTGCAAGAGGGTCAATTATTATAAAAAAGGCAATAAAGGTATAGAGGAAAAAGTTGGGATCCATAGGGGATAGGTGAATCAGTAACATGATAAAATCTCCTGATATATAGAGTATACCAGTCAAGTTTTCCAACTGGATACAGAAGAGGATGAGGATATTTAGGGTGCTTTTAAGTTTTCCCTCTACCTTCTGGAAAAATTCCTTTTACTGAAATTGCAACCGCAGTAGTTCTGTCTGTAAAGCCTGAGCTTCTTACTCCACTCAACACTCTCTTTGAAACCATCCTTTTTCTTGAAATCTGACTCGAGATAGATAATTCCATACTTATCAGCCAGAGCTTTTCCTATGGCATTAATTTTTTCTGCTTTCTTGTGAGGGCTTATGGTTAAAGTTGTTACAAAGCCATCATATCCAAGTTTTTTTGCAAGTTTTGCAGTCATTTCCAGCCTGAGCCTGTAGCAGACCCAGCATCTCCTTTCTCCCTCGGGCTCCTGTTCGAGTCCCTCCACAGCTTTTTTCCATTTATCAACACCATATTCCAGCTCTAAAAGCTCGAAATCCCAGAGTCTTGATAACTTCTCAACTTCTCTGCGCCTTTTCTCATATTCGTCCTTTTCGTCTATATTCGGATTATAAAATAAGCAGGTCAGTTCGTGCTCATTCTTTAACCTATGATATGGTATTGTGGTATCAGGGGCGCAGCAGGCATGGAGAAGAAGCTTCATAAAATACCGGGCAGCATTCCGTGTGTTTTGGGAGCCCTTTTCACCTCGTTAATTTTTTAGTTATAACTACAATAAACATATTTATTCCGTAGATTTAGAGAGTAGTTTTTATAACTTTTGCATATGAGCTGAAGCTGAGGTAGTTTTAAAAGGAAGATAAAACAAGTATTAAATCATATAAGTCAATCACCCACGACTAAAGTCGTGGGCTTGTTCCGTGAGGAATAAGAGCAATTGGTTGATTAGGAGGCGTTGTAAAAGATGCAGAAGT
>QIGD01000171.1 GCA_003229935.1 Methanobacteriota archaeon
TACAAACCATATATGGAGTATTATACCAATCGATATCTCCAATCTCCTGACTCTCGGATGAAGTTACTTGGTTATATGGGAGAAATTTTTCTGGGGAAGAAAAGCAAGTCTACCACAGCAAACCATCTCTATGACCTGCTTTTCATGGATGGCCGTAATTTCTACATCAGGCTAAGGCAGATAGCTAAAGTTCTGAAACACCTCTTTACAAGCAGGAACGAACTGGATTATGGGAATTATGGTGACAAAGACAAGAAATCAGGTGGAAAGCCAACTCTGGCAGATATGACGAATCCAATAAAATCCCAAAACTTAGAATCAATCAGTCTGGAAGAAATAAATTTGACAGAACTGGCAAGGGAACTGCAGGAAGCTGATATTGAAGGGGAAAGAGAAACCCAACTATACGAAGTCCAGCAGTACCTGAGGCTCATGGACAGATATGTCGAAGTAACTGAAAACAGAGGTAACAGACCAGGTGCATCAGAAGAGCCAGAGATATGGAGAGTGGGTGACGACCCTGCCAGACTGGACCTTGTGGATACAATCCAGAGGCACAGTGTGGTAATTCCGGGGGTGACAACACTTAAGAAAGGCAGGGGTTCCCTTTCTGGGTCAGAAGGGTCAGGCAGTGTAATGCTTATCCTGGATAACAGCATGAGCACGGTCTCCGCTGATAAGCCGAAAAATGCTAAAAGAATTATCGACACCATCAGAGAGGCAGCTTTCTGTGTGGTGGAAACAGCAAGACGAAACGGTGATGAAATCGGCGCCGTAGGGTTCTCAACAAACATTAAATGGTGTGTCCCCATGACCTACACTGAATATCAGAGTATAATAGAACAAATAATCACAATGAAACCTTATGGCAGTACACATCTCCAGAGTCCTGCTTCCTGGGCATTAACCCAGATCAGTTACAACCCCCACACTGTAACCACTTTCCTCATAACTGACGGAGAACTCGAAGACCTCAATGTTGCGATATCCCTGCTAGATGAGATTGACAATAAGGGGAAACTGGTGATTTTCCTTATTACAGGAAGAGACAAAGACGGAAACCTACCGGTGACTCCGCAAAGCCTCATAGACCGTGGTTTTACAGTGTATGTAATCGAAGCAGGACAGGATTTCTCAGAAGAAGCTCTTGAGGAAATTGTAGTTTAAATACTTCCTTTTTCTTTCTGGTACCTACCAGAAAAAATATAAATTTAAAAAGAAGGTGAAAATATGACAGAATATTCTCCTGCCACAGTATTGCTGAAGAACGGCGCTGTGGTCAAATCTAGATTGCCCAGTAAAGCCTTATTGATGAAAAGACTGCCTGAAGTGTTTAAAAACGTCAGATTGGGCAATAAAAATATAGCTCAGGTAACAGGCTACTTCCTGAACAAGTTGGGAAGCCTCTCTACCAAATTTTACAGTGAACTGAAAGAATTTAGCATACCTATTCCTGTGGAGGAAAACTCTTTCATGTATGTTATTCCCCCTGACAGGGTGATAGATGTCTATCAATGGACTCAGAGAATAAGGAAAGAGTATGCAGTATATGAACAGCAGCTCAAAGACTTTATTCAAAACGGTACCATCCCCGGTGATGTGAAAAAAAGTGCCAGATTTGATACAGATTATGTCACAATTGTTCAGGAATATATGCAGTTACAGGGTCTCTCCCAGAATATTGATTTCCCTGAGATATCCTCCAGAGTGAATATAAGATTGGAGGAATTCCATATGGGACATGAGCTGTTTCAGATGTTTGCTGAAAAAGAATACGATACCTTGATGGAAAATATGAGCTTGAAAGAAAGAAAGGCAATAGAACAGCTAAACATGGAGATTAAAGAACGCGAAAAAGAGATGATTGTATCAGCCAGAGAATCCATTGAGGGTAAGTTAAAAAAGGCAGTCAAAGAGATTAACACGCTCGCCGAAGAGATAGCTTCAACCGCTAAAACACCTGCAAGAAATAAAATTAGAAGGTTAGAAGCAGCACTCGAAGCCGCTGAACATCTTGCAGAGACTATAGGTCTCAATCCAGACCTTTCAAAACCCAAAGCTGTAATTGAAGCTATCGGGTCAGAATCAAAGCCAGACTACAAAGAAGTTAAAACCCTGAAACCCACGGAGAAAAACAGGGCAAAAGTGCTGGAAGAGGCTGTCGAAGGGTTTGCGAGTTTTTGAATAAGGTTGTGATTAAAATGGGCGAAAATGCAGGAATAACTCCAAGGCAAGAGGAATATATCTCAAAGCTGTTAAAAAACTTCGATGTGGGCCACGCTCTAAAACTCTTAAATCTATCTGGTGCGGAAGAGATAGAATATCTGACTAAGAAGCAGGCCTCTGCACTCATCGAAGTCATGCATATTTTTTTAGAAGCAGGTGTACAGACAAAGAAACAGGAAATAGAAAATTACCTGAAGGAAGGTTATCAGGTGGCTGAAAATGCTTTACCAAAAAGTGTGAGTAAAGATGTTAAAGCAGACATTGCTGCAAGGGTGGGTATAATATTATTTTGGGAGAATAGTCGCCGTAAAGGTTAGCTTTGCTCATGCAGTTCACGGAGGTGTGCTATGGGAGGTAAAACATATTCTCTTTTTAGAAAGGGGGATTATTATAGGATTTTTCCTTGTGGGAGACAACTAAAATTAGAGGAGGCATTAAAGAATGCAGAAGTTATTGGTAGAGTTAAAGAACACACTAAAAAAGATTTTTAATACAATATCACATAAAAGCAAAAGTACAGATGTGGAAAAACTCGAAAAGATTGGTGTTATCTTGTTGGGTTTATACAAAAGATATGAGGGGGATATTGAAAAAATAACAGACACCCTAATGAAAGAGTATGGCTGGGAAGACAGTATAACATCTGGCATCTTATACAACTCTAAATTGAGCAAGACATATACATTTCTATGCCAACCATCTCAGATTAAAAATCTGCTCTTCTTCTTAAAAGATACACCACACCCAGTGTGGGGAAAAGAGAAAGAGAAGAATGGAGGATATATCAGGCTTCCAGAGGAAAAGTGGATAGACCTTCTGAAAATATTGAAAAGTGAGGAAAGTGAAGATGTGCAGGAAGTACACACTGAAGTGAAAAGGTCTTTAACGGCAACTTTTAACAAATTTTAACTTTCTGGTACCTACCAGAAAAAAACATTTTGTATTAAGGTGGATAGCGTTTTCTTTTATTCACCTTTATATACTCCCTGTTTTTCTGTAATATTGAAGGGCAGAGACTGCCTGAATGGAGGAATGCTAATGATAGATGAAGATA
>QIGD01000172.1 GCA_003229935.1 Methanobacteriota archaeon
TACCAAGAGAGGTGTTATACAAATGCCTGCATGTATCCAGAGTCTCTACTAATCTCTCTTTCTGCTCTTTGTTTGGATACAAACGATATTTATAACTCTTTAGCATTACACCTCCTTTATTCATAATATCATCCTCGTTTTTAGAAGTATATAAACTTTATGTTTATTTTTATCACCATATTGGAATTTAATATTCATTATACAATTTGCAATTAGTTAGAGATATTTAATTATAGATATTTAGTTATATTATCGCATTCATCCAACGACTAAAGTCGTTGGTTTTCTGCTATGTCTGTCATAAATCAATATTACGAATAAGTCAGTGTTGTACATATGTATAAAAATTACCTTGAACCAGAATAAAAAACTGATTTAATTACGGGCAATTCCGATACTGACATACTCACACGACAAAGTTCGTGGGGTTCTAAGGTCTCCATCGTTCATAGAGTTGTCTCTTTAGGGATATCAGTGTTCCCTTCTTCTCCTCGATGTACTTCTTGATTGTCTAAGATATGACCTATACTTTTACAATAATAGCTCCTTGTCCAAAGCGTTGGAATCCTGCTCTTGAGTTCTGAGTATTTTTCCCTCAGTTGGTGACTTGTATATGCCTTTAGTTGCTGCACTATCCAATGAGGGGCTGCTGCTGGATTAGCCTTGACGAATAAATGCACATAGTCTGGCATCACCTTCATATCCTCTATTTCTATATCCAACTGCTTTGCCTTCAATTTGAGAAGTTCTCTCAAATCCTTTGCTATACCACCTGTCAATACTTTCCTCCTGTGTTTCGGGCACCATATCAGATCCCACGCCACGTTGTGGGCATATGTGTTTGAATATTTCCATCTTTTGTTAACCACCAACTATAAATAGGTGGCACTGATATATGAATATTTGGTGGTAATTAAGTATGGTTCGCTCTCATCCCACAACTAAAGATAGTGGGCTTTCTCGCTCACGATATCGTAAATGCATGGAAGAAAGGATTGTTGAATTTTTGACAGACAGAGGGATATGTCTAGGAAAAGATATCTATTCAGCTCTTGGAGAAGATAGCTTCCTCATCTGGAGAACATGTAAAAGAAGTAGAAGAATAATAATGAAAAGCATTGCAAAACGATATTTAAGACTGGATAGAAAGGTTCCTGGTCTGGCAAGACTTTCCCCCGCACCTCAGAGAGAGTTTCTCACATATACAGTTCTTGGCCTAAATAAAGCTGAAGTTGAAATGAGAGCATACGAACTGAGAGAGGAGATTAAGAGGATAAGCAGATATAAGATAAAGCTGGCAAAGAAAATTTCGGAGAAGGCACTAGAAGAGTCAGATGATGCAGTTAGAGAAAAATCTGTTTTCATAATAGGTGGTGATGTACCTCTTATTATGGCTCATTCAGACCCAAGACCAGAAAGAAGCCTTGGAAAGATGGTAGCAGGAAGTGACCTAGATATTGTGGTAATACATGAAAATGACCTTGACACAAAAGCAATTAAAAAGCTCGAGTCAGTACTTCTGGATTTAAAATATTATCTCCTTTCACAGCCTATGAAGAAAGAGGAACTGGACTTCCTGATAAAAAGCATGAAAGATGTGAAGAAGCAGCTCGAGTTCACAAATTTTGAAGATAAAGTGGCCTGCAAGATTCTAAACGAAGCAGAAGTTCTTGCTGGAAATAAGGGAATTTATGTAAAAATACGGAGAATGATTGATGATTACAGAGTAAAAGAGAAAATCGAAGAACTTGAAGAGAAAGGAATGAAATACAGAAAAATAACTGAAGAGATACTTCTTAAAACTGAAAACCCAGATAGAGAACTTTTATTAAAAACCTTTACAACAACCATGGAATTCAGCGAAATTTTCTAGATTACTCCTCTGATTTAATCTCAAGTTCATCTATCCAGTTCATAACTGCTTCACTCCACCGTGCAATACTAACCTTCATTATATCCTTAATATCTCTGAAGGGGGCAGCTTTATATACATAGTAATAACCACCATTCCTTATATTCTTCTGCTCCCTGTAAATCAATCCAGTAATTGTCAAATTCTGAAGAGCCCTCTGAATAGTACTTCTATCTTTGTCAAATCCCTCCACCAAGTCATTAACAGTCATTGAGTTTTCCTCTACAAGCCCAATATAAATAGATGTCTCAAGTTTTTTTAGACCAAACATACATCCCATTATATCTACAAGAGTAAGTTCTCTGACAGGAGTTCTGAGGTCAGGAAGATTTCTCATTTAAATCACCTAATGGTAGTCCACATATTTTGTGCCCTTCAACTCGCTAATGAGATTTATTGCAGCATTTGCACCTTCACCTACTGCAATAGCTACCTGTTTGTTACCACCTGTGCAGTCGCCAGCAGAATAAACCAGAGGTATACCCGTACTGTTACTACTATCAACCTTGATGGCATTTCCTTCTATCTGAATACCGAGAGTTCTGGCAAAATCTGTTGCCCCTGAAGTACCAACAGCAATGAAAATACCTTTAAGTTCAATGGTTTTTCCATTTTCGAACTTAACGCCATTTACAGCTTTATCACCTAGAATCTCCTCTATTTTATCTTCAATAATCGTTATATCATTCTCCTCAAGTTTCTGCCTCAAACGATCTCTTATTTCTATAGTTCTCCCGTTTGTCAAAAGTACTATATTCTTTGTATAGTTGAGAAGTTCAACAGCTTCTTTTGCACCATAATCTTTGAAACCAAGAACTGCCACCTTTGAATCCCTAAAAAAGAAGCCGTCACAGGTTACACAGTAGCTCACACCAAGACCCTCAAACTTGCCAATATTTCCTATTCTAGGTCTATCATGCTTGACTCCAGTAGCTATTACCAGCCCCTTTGCCTTATAGCTATTTTCAGCTGTTTCCACAATGTAACCAGAGCCTTCAAAATCCTGCTTTATAAAAAGAGCCTCCTCTTCAACAATCTCTGCTCCAAAGTTTCTAATATGTCTTTTTGCCAGCTCTAAAAACTCCTTACCAGATATACCATCAGGAAATCCAAGATAGTTGTCAAGAACCTCAACCTTCTTTATTGCTCCTTCTTCGGATTTATTAAGTATGAGAGTCTTTTTCTGAGCCCTTGAGGTATACAGAGCAGCACTCAAACCAGCAGGGCCTCCACCTATAATAACTATTTCATACTCATTCATGATAATCTGGGCAAGGAGACCAACCATTTCAATGGTTGGAGGAATTGCCCTACCTCCATTTTAAAATTATAGTAATAATTTTTAAT
>QIGD01000173.1 GCA_003229935.1 Methanobacteriota archaeon
TAACTTCTGCATTTTTCAATACCTCCTAATCA
This sequence comes from Methanobacteriota archaeon, assembly GCA_003229935.1. GTDB lineage: Archaea > Hydrothermarchaeota > Hydrothermarchaeia > Hydrothermarchaeales > BMS3B > BMS3B. The sequence continues at coordinate 33 of QIGD01000173.1, forward strand.
ACCTGTTACCCTTGTCTCTCACGAGACAAGCCCACGACTTTAGTCGTGGGTGATTGACTGAACTTCTTTCTGTAAAATGGAATATTATCATAACAGTATTTCACAATTTCCCTAAGGCGTTTCACCTGAAGCTTTCTGAGTTCTCTGATTGGCATTGTCTCTATCTCTGGTTCAAACATCTGAAGACCTCCATTAATCTATTCCAAATAAAATGCTTTATAAATCTTATCTGTTTTGGGAAGAATACCCCTTCTGAGAGGGAGGGTCGATTGACTCTTTCTGTATAATGGGAAGTTCCACCACAAAAATGGGAAGTTCCACCACAAAGGCAGCTCCTCCACCTTCTGCATTTTCAACCCATACTTTACCATGGTGCATATCAACAATAGTCTTTACAATAGCCAGACCAAGACCTGTACCCTTAACCCCTGTCTTCTTACCTCTTAAAAATCTCTCAAAAATGACCTCTTTATATTTATCCAGCACACCCTCTCCTTTATCTATTATATCTATCCTGACTATGTCAGACATTATTTTAATATGAACAGTTACTACAGTCTTTGCAGGACTGTACTTTATGGCATTTGATATTAAATTTGAGAAAACTGTATCTATTATATTGTTGGCATCTATCTCGATATTCTCTCCCCTGACCACAACAATCATATTTTTTTCTTTGAGTTTATTTGAGAAATCATCGACAACTTTTTCTATGACATCTTTCAGGCTAATTTTAACAAAATTGAGCTTCTTTTTTTCATCCAGCTTTGAAAGTCTTGAAGTTGTCTGTACAATTTCCTGAATTCTATCACAGTTTCTTCTTATAATCCCAAGCCCCCTCTTTTTGGCTGGGTCTGTTTCCTCCTCAAGAAGAATATCAGAGAAGCCCCCGATAAGAGTAATAAGATTTGAAAGGTCATGCACAAGAATATCAACATAGACTTTTCTTTTTATATTTTCATTTCTCAATTCTTCAATTGTATATCTAAGCTTTTCAGACATCTCATTCAAAGACTCACCCAGCTCCTGAAGCTCATCATTTGTATTTATTGGGACTTTGTAGCCATATTCACCATCTTTAATTCTCTTGACTGCCTTGTTGAGAGCATAGATAGGATTCACTATACTCCCTGCGAAGAAAATTGAGACTATTACCACAATTATTATAATATATATAATATAAATTATCGATTCCTTGACCATAGAATAGAAAAGCTGATTTATGTATTGCTGAGGTATATAATATTTCAGTGCCATTTCTGACATAAAACCATGTGCCACAAGGATAATTCTGGCACCAAATATAAGAATAGGTAGTATTGAGATAAGAAGGAAGAGTATGAAAATTTTCTTCAGGAGAGTATGCTTCATATATACATCCCCAGAACTCTCTCAAAAATAACCACAACAAACAAGGCAGACAGCCAGCTGAAATAAGTTATATTGAGCACTCTGAGCCTTGCTTCGAGAATTTCCGTTAAGTCAGTGCTCAGACCTATACTTGCAAGTGCTATTGAAAAAAGAAATATGGAAACTGGCCTTAAGATATCTCTAATATGTTCAAATGGTGCAAAAAAAGAGAATAAAATACCCAGAATTATAAAAATAGTTATAAACCAGGGCACTTTTATATGTTGTTTTTCATCTGTCAATTTCTGTGCAAAAATTGCAATGATAGGAATCATAGCTATCCTGACACTCCTAAAAGCCAGTGCACTCTGAGGATTAATACCCACATAGGTAGAAGCTATTTTAATAATACCACTCTCAGGGAGAGTGGTACCTGCAAGAAATGCATAGGAAGAGACAGAGATATGCAGAATTTCCCTAAACAGTGGATATATCATTGCTCCCGTAAGTCCTACAGCTGTAATTGAGAGTATTGCTATAGAAGTATCTCTGTTTTTTGCCTTAATGAGTGGAGACATTATTGCTATGGCAGAAGCTCCACAAACTGCTGAACCACTTGCCAAAAGAATGGCCAGTTTCCTGTGCACACCATATCTCAAACTTAAATACAGGGTAACAACCATATAGGTGGATATAATAAACAGGATTAACAAGACTTTTATAGAAAACATTGAAATAAGTGTATTAAATGAGAGATTGGATGAATAGGTAATTATCCCAAGGGGGATGAATATTTTTATACTTGTATCAATCCCCGGTTTTAATCTTTCTGACATAAAAAAGGTTCTGAAGAGAATTCCAAGTATAAGAGCAACAAAAAGGGCGTCAAAGGGAGGATAAAAGCTATATATTATATAAGCTACTAGAGCCACTGAAGAGGCTACAAGAACTCCAGGGATATCTTTTATGCTTATATTTCAAGCCCCCTGTTACTACTAACCTTTATGAGAGTTAATATCAATAACAGACAGTGGGAGTAATATATAACAGTAACCATTTTTTATAAAATTTGAAAAAACAGAATTTTTAAAAGTAAAATAGATAATGTAAAGTAGACATACTATATTCTACCTTCCTACTAACTTCAGTTATGCATAAAAGCCTCAAGGCTTCCAAGACGCTGAATAACTTCTCCAACTCTCTCATACTTCTTTCTATATTTCTCTTCTGCTAGCTTTTGATACTGCTTTATAACCATATCTATTATCTCTATAACCTCATAGCCACCAGCAAATCCCGAATATTCCTCACCGAATATTACACTCCTGCCTTCCTTTCCACCCACCAGAACCTTAAAAGCTGTGTTAGCAACTCTAATTGCACCTGTAGAACATGCACCTGCACATCTCGCACATTTTACACACTTCTCACTGTCTATATTAAGGCCACCTTCAAGTGTAATTGCTCCTTCAACAGGGCAGGCTTCAATGCACATTTTGCAGTCATCTATGCACCTATCTCCATCAACCTCAAGCTCTGCAACACCAACTACGCCAATATCAACATTGTATGGTCTTGAGCAACCACTTGGACAGGCTGCAAAGGAAATATCAAGCTTATTGGGGAGAGGAAAGTCACCGAAGAGTTCACTCACCATACCGCCAAGCTCACGCACACTTCTAACTTTATTGGGACAGTAGTCCGAGCATGTGAATATATTTCTAACTGAAGTTCCCGTACCTCCTGCCTGCAAACCAGAAGCAAAAAGTTGCTTAAGGGCTTCCGTAAGCATGCTGTTCTTAATTTCAGGAATCTCCAGATTATGCCTAGGGCTGATATGAACCTTGCCTGAACCAAATTTCTCAGCCACATCAGCAGCTGTCTCAAGCTGCTCCATTGTATAGGTGTTGGAATATGGGTTTGGTCTAACCCTGACATTTACAATCTTATCCCCAATAACCTCAATATCTCTGGGTTTCACTCCTCTAATTATACCAACTTTGGGCAGTTCAAATTCAAAAGTATCCTCGCTCATGATAACCTGGGCAAGGAGACCAACCATTTCAATGGTTGGAGGAATTGCCCTACCTCACAAATTTTAAAATTGTATTCCTTTTCCAT
>QIGD01000174.1 GCA_003229935.1 Methanobacteriota archaeon
ATGTTTTGTTCATTGCACAGATTTTAATAATCTCAGGACATCGGGAAAAAAGGGAAAGGCTTATAAGGAAAAAGTCTAATTGGATGGTCTCCGAATGATTGCCTAACAAAAGATAGTATCCACTACAACCCCGAAAAAAAGATGTTGAAGATGTGGACATACTGCCTGCAGACCCCTGATGTTCTGCCGGCCTGCACCCCTCATGGTGCTGTGGCATGGAGGTGGCCATCCCCAATCATTCCTTTGGCCTTGCGGTTTCGTTCCGTACACAAATCGTACATATCCAGCAAGAACTCTTTAAAACTAACTTCCTCTTTGTAGAGCATTATCCACAATTTCAAGATGGTTTTGGACTTGCAGTTCTACTTTCTTCATAAGATATCCTAAGAACATAAATCTTTTGGTGGTTTTAAAAGGAGTATGCAAAAACTCAGTCGATTGCCGAGCGGTCATTCACAAAAAAACTGAATTCCTTTCGGAGATACTGTTATTGCATTGCTTTTTGCGTTAACTTTATAGTGTTGTTCAATTAATACCTTATACCTGATAAGATTCTAAAGGTTTATATACTTCCGTGTCAAATTCCCTTCAGGAGGTACAGAAATGAAGGAGACCAAGGTTCTTCTTGATATTGATGAAATGCCCAGAAAATGGTATAACATACTCTCGGATGTTCCTGAGCAGCTTCCACCGCCATTAAACCCTGCCACAAAGGAGCCAATAAAGCCTCAGGACCTTGAAGTTATTTTTCCAAAGGAGCTTATAAGGCAGGAGATGACTCAGGAAAGATATATAAGAATTCCAGAGGAGGTAAGGGAAGCCTATTTTCAGGTAGGAAGGCCAACACCCCTCTACAGAGCAAGGCGTCTTGAGCGTTATCTGAACACTCCAGCCAAGATATATTATAAGCGTGAGGATGTGAGTTTTACAGGTTCACATAAGCCAAATGCAGCCATACCTCAGGTTTATTACAATGCTAAAGAAGGAATAGAAAAGATTACGACAGAAACAGGTGCGGGACAGTGGGGTACCGCCCTGAGCCTTGCAGGCGCTCTCTTTGATATTAAGGTTCAGGTCTTTATGGTTGGAATTAGCTTCAGGCAGAAACCATATAGAAAAATTATAATGGAACTTTATGGTGCCAATGTTGTTTCATCGCCTTCAAATCTTACAGAATATGGGAAGAAGATGCTTGCAGAAAATCCAGAGCATCCGGGAAGTCTTGGTATAGCTATAAGTGAAGCCATAGAGATTGCAGCGGGGAGTGAAAATACAAACTACTCTCTGGGCTCTGTGCTCAACCATGTATTGCTACACCAGACCATTATAGGTCAGGAGCTACTTCTTCAGCTTGAAATGATTGACACTACTCCTGATGTGATGATAGGTTGCGTTGGTGGAGGAAGCAACTTTTCAGGCTTTGCATATCCTCTGTTGGGAAAGCAACTCAGAGGTGAGATTGATGATAATATAGAGTTTCTGGGTGTTGAGCCAGAATCCTGCCCTACGCTTACAGAAGGTAAATATGAGTATGATTTTGGTGATACGGCAGGTATGACACCTCTCCTCAAAATGTATACTCTTGGTCATGACTTTGTGCCCTCTCCAATACATGCAGGAGGGTTACGCTACCATGGAGATGCACCCTCATTATGCCTTCTCCACAAGCTTGGTAAGATAGATGCTGTGGCTTATAATCAGCTTGAGACCTTTGAGGCAGGCAAGATATTCTCAAGGGTGGAAGGCATTGTTCCTGCACCGGAAACCAATCATGCCATAAAGGCAGCTATAGATAAAGCAAGGGAGTGTAAGAAAACTGGTGAGGAGAAAGTTATAGTTTTCAATTTCTCAGGTAATGGTTTTATGGATCTTCAGGGTTACTCTGACTATCTGGAGGGCAAACTTAAAGTCTGACTTCCATTCTCAGTAAACTTTTTGTATTTATAGGAAAAGCTATTCCTATGGAAATCAAGGGCAGAAGATTTGCGAGAAAAAAAGAGATAGTTAATATCAGAAAGAAAATAGAGGGGAATTTTGTCGAACTGGCGTATCTTGTTGACAGAAAGGAGAAGGTGGAAATAGCAGGTACTTCTGAAGACTTCAGTCTGGTTTTAATCGGTGGTATTCCCTATTTCTTTGAGAAAGATGGGGATTATTTTCCAACCCTCAAGGGACTTCTCAGGATGGGGGATATTACAAATAAATATGTTGTTGTAGATAGAGGTGCTATAGCCTTTGTCACAAACGGTGCTGATATAATGCGTCCTGGTGTGGTGGAGATGAGCGGGGATATAAAAAATGGTGATTTTGTTGTGATTCTCGAAGAAGGGCACAGAAAACCTATAGCTTTTGGCAAATCACTCTGGGATTATGAGGATTTTCTGAAGAAAAGCAGTGGAAAGTGTATTAAAAACCTTCATTATGTTGGTGATAAAGTCTGGAAGATGGAAGTTTAGGCATAGCTTTTAGTTTTCTGTTTAGAAAAACTACAGCTTTATAAGCTTTGCTTCTATTATCTTGCCGAACTCTGCTACCATAAAACTCTTGGGAGAAAATCTTGGAACAGTGGGGCTTCCAGGGTTTATAACTGTTATTTTTCCAACTTTTTCAAAGACAGGGGTATGAGTATGTCCTGTTACTATCACATCTGCTCCAGCTTCCTCTGCCATATAAACCAGAGTGTTCAAATCGCCCCTTGGATGCACGCCTCTACCATGGTGAATCAGGATTTTTCTGCCTTTAATTTCAAAAAGCTTTCTGACAGGCAGTTCTAAACCATTAGCTTCATCCATATTTCCCTGAACAGCTACAGCAGGTGCTATTCTCTCAAGTTCTTCCATAACTTCAGCATCGGTGAGGTCTCCTGCATGAAGAATAAGTTCTGGCTCGTACTCCTTCATTCTTCTTAAAAGCTGGGATATACCTGTTACTCTGTCAGGAAAATGTGTATCAGATATCAGCAATACATACATATAATTTTATAGAATACTCCCGATATCAAAGAAGAACTAAATATCTATAATATTAAATTTTTTGTGCTTATTATTATTATCAGTACTTCGTAAAGTAATTTCCAGAAGTTATTAATAACCTTAACTCCTTTAATTTAGAGAATCAGTACTTCGTAATTTGACCGTATAAACCTTGCGTTTTGGCCTTTTTTCCCGTGTTACTTCTCCACTTTGGTGGCGAACA
>QIGD01000175.1 GCA_003229935.1 Methanobacteriota archaeon
GAAAGATACCATACGAAGAAAAACTCTCCACCACAGTTTCAGGGCTGAGGGATGGGACGTTTTGAATTGAAAAGGTATATGAGAGAATAACTGCTGATAAAGATATTATGATGAATATTGAAAAAATAAGGATAATCTTTAATAAAAAGGCAAATACTCTAGACGTGTGGTTTGACGACCCAGAAAAGGAGTTCATCTGCGAAGAAACAGGTGACGAGATTATTGAAGAAGGACAAAGAAAACAGAGTGATTGGGTTTGAAAAGCTTAATCTGTCATTAAAAAAAGATGGCCTGATTCCTTTTGAAGTGATAACTGAGTAATAGAGGGTATGTGATATGAACAGTGACATCATAATCCCGGTCTCTGATGATATAATTGCCATCAATGAAAAGCTCGGCGGCTCTGTTATAAATCCTGGAGCAATAGGTTTTATAATTGCTAGAATAGACGCAAAAATCCCAAATAGTGATTACAGTAGGCAGGTCCCCATAATTGCCGCTATACTGTGGTTTGAAATAATCCGGGGACATCCATTTGTTGACGGCAACAAAAGAACTGCTACCGGTGCGATGAAACTCTTCTTAAAAAAGAACGGTTTTGAATTAAATACGACGTTAGGAGGACTTGTGTATATATCTCTTAAAATTGCCAATAATGAAATATCCTATCCCAATCTGATAGATTGGATATACCAGAGGCTTGAATAAAATGAAGATGTTCACCAGATATATCCTGCGGAAAGGAAAGCTTGAAAAGATAGAGGTGCCAGCGAAAGTGGCTCTAAAAGAGATAGATGAGATACTGGAAGAAAATAAGGAATTTTTTGAAATAATGGAAAAACTGTAGAATTTATAAAATTTTTTAGTAAGATGGTGAAAAACATGAGACAAATCACTGCCACAGGTAAGCTTGAAGATATTCTGAGAGTTATCCGTTCAATGAAAGAATTTGATGTGGTGGAATTTGTGATATTTCATGGCTCCCGCGCTCGAGGGAAGTACTTAAAAACTTCCGATTTTGATATATGCGTTTACTACAGAGGCACACCTGAAGCTATGTCAAAATTCAGACTAAAGCTTCTGTCAGGGCTTCCGAGCTATGTGGACGTGCAGATATTTCAGCAGCTACCCCTGTATGTAAGAAAGGAAGTGCTTAAAGGAGATGTACTCTATGTTAGAGATAGTAGATTCCTGTATGATGTGGCTCTAAGGACAATAAGGGATTTTGAGGATTTTAAGCCGCGTTTTTATGATTATATCTATAGGTAGTGAGTTTATGAAGGGAGATATTATAAGGGAAGATATTATAAGGACGAAGATGGCGGAAATTGAGGAGAGTATTAACCTAGTGGAGGAGTACCTCCCAGAGGATGTGGAGGGGTTTCTTGCCTTGGTGTTAGTGAAGGATGGAATTTATAAGCGTATTGAGTTTGCGGTTGAAAGTGTCATCGATATATGTGCTATAATAAACACAGACCTGGGTTTGGGGATACCCACCACCGAAGAGGATATAGTAGAGAACCTTGTTAAAAATAAAATTTTGAGCCGTGAAATGGGAAGTACGGTAAAGGGGATGAAAGGATTCAGAAACTTTCTGGTGCACAGGTATGGAAAAGTTGATGACAGTGTAGCATTCGAGAGTATAAAAAGCGGTATAGAAGATTTTTCAAGGTTTATAGAAGAAGTAAAGGGCTTTCTGTATAGGCACCGTTCAGAAAAAACAGTTTGATTACTTATTCTGCTGAAGTTATCCAAGTAAGGTTTATTTGTATCTGATAGAGACCCAGACAGGTGAATATATAGAAGAGTACGACATTGAGAGGTTCGGGAATGAGTGTAAAAGAGAGTAGAAAAAAGCTCACTCTAAGGTGATTTTTTGGTTTGAGTTGACACAACTTTCCTTATTGGCCTTTTTAGAAATGATGTAAAAGCAATCAAAGTCCTCGAAGAGTTGAGTCAGGGTGAAGAACGTATAACAACCACTGTTATAAATATGGCAGAACTTTATAGAGGAGTTTTTCTGCATCCTGAAGCTGAGGAGAAAATTGCAGAGGTTGATGAATTAAAAGATTTTCTGATAGTTTTAGACATGAGAATTGAGAGTGCAAAATATTATGGAAAGATATATGTCAGGCTAAAAAATAATGGTAAAATGGCAAAGGATAGAGACATCTTAATCACTTCAATATTCTTATCATTTGGTGAAAGAAAAATAATAACTCGAGACAAAAGACATTTCAACGGAATAGATGGAATAGAGGTAATTACATATTGATTTGCACAACCTACCTTTTTTGAGCTGCATGCTATCTATTTTATGACTGGATGCGATAAATGGGCTGAAAAGCTCAGGAGAAAGGCTGGAAATCTCTGGGCAAATTTTTATATCGTGAACAATCTTAAGTATTAATACAGGTGTAAAAATGTCTTCAGGAAGTATTGGTGAAATAAAAAAACTTTTGGAAAAAAATAAAGAAGAGCTAAAAAGGAAGTATAAACTAAAAGAGATAGGCATTTTTGGGTCTTATATCAGAGATGAGCAGAAGGAAACAAGTGATATAGACATCCTTGTTGAATTTGAAAATGATGCTGAGCTCAGCCTCCTCGATTTTATTGGAATTGAGCAGGAACTGAGCGATTTGCTGGGGGTTAAAGTTGACCTTGTGGAAAAGAAAACCCTAAAGCCCCACATCGGAGAACAAATTAAGAGGGAGGTCGTCTACCTTTGATGAGGGATGGCATAGACTTCCTCAAAGATATATTCAGAGCCATTGAAGATGTAGAAGAGATTACAGCGGGAATCGACCTTCAGACTTTTGTCTCCAACAAGGAGAAGCTCTACTCCACTATTCATTGCCTGGAAATAATAGGCGAGGCTGTAAAAAATCTTCCTTCTGAAATAAAAGCAAAATACACCCAAATCCCCTGGAAGAAAATAGCAGGTATGAGAGACAAGCTTATCCACGGGTACTTTTCAGTTGATTCTGAGAGGGTGTGGATAACAATAAAAAGGGATTTACCACCTCTCAAGGAGACTGTAAATGAGATTTTGAAGGAGATGGAGTCAATCACCCACGACTGAAGTCGTGGGATGAGAGCGAACCATAGTTAATTATATCCAGTAGTTCCGCAAGTGGGTGAATAACTTCAGTTGGAACATCCCATTTTTTGATCCTCATGGCGGATTTCTCACCAAATTGGATGGGTTGAACCTCTATGCGAATATCAAATTACGGTAATATTAGCAGGCATTAGCCCTTCTTCTACCCACTTTCGATGGAGTTAGGCATATTTTTCAT
>QIGD01000176.1 GCA_003229935.1 Methanobacteriota archaeon
CCGCGTTGTAGAGAAATCAACTTACCAGAATCAAGATTCTGTAAAAGATGCGGTATGCCACTTACAAAGGAGAGTATGAAATACAAAGACGAAATAACAACTCTTGCCTTGAGGATGCTTGAAGACCCGGAACTGAGCAAAGAGCTCATTGAGGCTTTTCACTTTTCCGGTGGGGTAGGGAAAGATAAAAATAATAGGGAAGTGAAATGATATGGAAGGTTAGGCGTTATATAAGAGGAATATTATGAGGGGTAGTTATACAAATACCCCTCTTTCTATATTTAGAAGGAGGGAGGTTTTTGAAGAAGCACATGTCCCTGAAGAGTTTCTGTATAGGGAAAAGGAGCTTGAGGAGATTGCATCCTGCATACGACCTTTGCTCCAGGGCTTTCAGGGGACTAATATGAAAATTTATGGCAAACCTGCCACTGGAAAGACGACAAGTATCAAGAAGATATTTGAACAGGTTCCAAAATCAAATATAGCATGTGTCTATGTTAATGCTATGTTGAGACAGTCTCCCTATGCTGTTCTTTCAGAAATAGCGATGAATTTAGGACAGCAGAAAGCTATGCCTGACAAGTCAACCGGTACTGTTAAGCTGGTAGACACTATAATGAGGCTATTGAAAAAAAGGAAAAGTGCTATAGTACTGTGTATAGATGAATACTCTTGCCTGTCTCCTAAGGATATTGAGGCGGTAATTGCGCCTTTTCTACGCCCATGGGAATTTGGGAAAATATCACAGGATTTAAATTCTTCTGTTTTATTAATATCCACTTCTACAGCTGCTCCTCCTCCTATACGGTCCTCTATGATTAGTAGTATGGGTCCTCGTACCTTAAAGTTTAGGCAGTATTCCTTTGAGCAAAAATATGATATACTTAACCACAGGGCTGAAGCAGGCTTTGGCAAAAATGTTGTAGAAGATGATGCATTGGAGGTCATGGCAGGTATTATGTCTGTCAGGTGGGGGGTTCAGGCATTAAAACTTGCAGGCGAAATTGCCGATACTATGGGTGAAACAAAGATAACCGGTGATATTGTATCCAGAACTCTAAAAAAAATGGGAACTGGAACGGATGTCCATAGTGTTCTGAATAGTACTGAAAAGATAATTCTATATGAAATTTCTAAGAGAAAGAAAATGTTTTCAGGAGAGATATACAGTTTTTCTTTAGATAAACTCGGGCTGAAAAAAACACGAACCTATGAAATTCTAAAGAGGCTATTGAAACTGGGTCTGTTAGAGGTAACAGAACAAAACAATAAAGGAAAAACACGAATATTTAAAACAGTGCAAGGGGGGCGTTTAAATGGAATGTCCTGAATGTAACGGTGAAATTATTACAGAAGGAGGAGAAGAAGTCTGCAGCGAATGCGGCCTTGTGTATAACTTCGAGATCACTTCCGAATCTCACTATATCAATTTCACAAATACAGAACACCATGAAAAAATTTCACATTTTCAAGCGAAAAACCCTCTTAGAAAAAAAGGGAATTATGCCAGGCTGAGAAAATACGCAGATAAAAGGGATAGTTTGGTTTATGATCTTATTGGAAATACAAACACACCGGAACATATTAAGGATGCTGCAAGGATGCTGGCCAACAAATATTTCAGATTGGGAAAGAGAATCCCTACAATCAGAACAGAAGATTTTGTCACGGGAATAATGTACATGAGTTACAGGATATATGGAATGATTCCTCCTGATTCTCGTGATGTGAAACATGCGGAAAAAATCACACAGAACATGAAAAAGGGAGGTCTTAAAATCAATGTAAATCTATGGCCAGATGTTCCAGAGTATATCGAAGAGATATGCAGACGTATACACAGAATGGATATCAGGGAGGAGTCTATCAAAGCCTACAGCACAATACCATTTAACAGTTATATCTCAAAAAATGTGGCATGTGCCTGTGTCTATTATGCTCTCTTTGATGATAAAAGCAACATAACACTCATGTGTATCACAGATTCAATTAATGCTAATTCTAACTCTGTGAGGAAAGCTTACAAAAACCTATTTCCTAAGGAAAAAAGCAAAAATATTACAATAAAAAATAGAGTATCTACGTCAGGGTTTTTAAGCTCAGCTCTTTTCTCTTTAAATGTTGCAAGAAAATCGCTTCATCAGAGGTGACGTTCTCCCACGACTAAAGTCGTTGGGTCCTATCATAAGCAAAAAGATATTGATGGAGACACACCTCAGGGACATGAGCTGGATACTTTTTTTGCCAGAGTTCCATTGGTATAAAATATACTTACATTGGTGCAGGGGGATAAATCTGAGGAATTAATCTTCTGAAGATTGATTATACCTGAAACATTTCCATTATCAGACCATGCAGCCAGAGCTTCCTGGATGCTTATACGTGCATTGCGAAGTTCCAATGCTTTCTTTGAATAGCCCATATATAGCCATATTGAAGAGAGAAAAGCAACAATTACCACTATAAACATTATAAAAATGAACAATCGTTTCCATAGCTCTATCATTGCTTCACTTGCTGGCATATTCTTCTACCTCTTGATTTCTTCCTTCATTTCACTGATTTCTTTTTTCATTTTACCTGATGCTTTGGCGAGTTTGTGTAGAGAATCCGCACCGAATAACAGAAAAATTAATGCGCCAATTATAAGGATTTCAGTGTCACCTATCATTTTTAAATCACTTCACAGGATACAGAAATGAAGGAAGTATATAAAGGTGACACTGTTTTCTTTCTGGTACCTACCAGAATGAAAAATAATATCTTCTTTATATATGCCCTTTTTTCTTTGAAAGGTATGACAAATAACAAAATTGATAATACTCAAGGAAGAAGGGCATCAGTAGATACTCCTTTCGTTATAATTGTTTTTATTTTGATCACACTTATTACAATGGCTTTTTTTGTTCGTTATGGTAATATGTTATCAGAAAGCCCAGGTGAACATATAGGAGGACAACTGGTATCCGGACAGATTTCAGAGGTTGATATCAGAGCAATACTCAAAGATGCATATCTCAAAGCATCAGCCGAATCTGGTGCATCTGGTGGTAAAGTTTCTCAAAATGTATTATTTGAAAGCTATGCGACAGAGTGGATTCAGAAATACTTCAGACAACGCGGGATATATAATACAACAGTACAGATACTCAGAGGCACACTCAGAGGCACAGTGCCAGTAAAGAACAATGAATTTTCAGGATATGTAACAACACTGCAGTACGGCAGTTATAATGTTAGTATATCTACATCTCAATACCGGAAGAGGTGAAAAGGGAAATTGTACGAAGTGATAAATCTCAAGGAGATTGAACAACGCAGGTATTCCGGGCTAGTGAGAATATTAAGAAAAACAGACAGCCAGAATATATTACAGATTGGCTATCTCTTTTTTAAAAAAGGAGATGTCGTAGAAGGGTATCTGACTGAGAAAAAAGATACTTTAGAAGGTAATAATGCTTTAAAGGCTATTGAAACAGGGGATTTTTTAGGTTTTTTTGATCCGCCTTTGAATAATGAGGAAGAGTCCAGACAGAAAGAAAGGTTGATATCCATAGCCCTTGAAAAGGGTGTCCTGGATGAATTGGATCAAGAGTTTTAGTTCAGTTAGCAACCCGTATCAATACGTATCAGCCAGCCAGTTATACGCCATCCTCCTTTTTTGATTTTTCAGCACCATGATGTAGTGGAAAAGTTGAATAATATTATCTGGTTGTCGTGGATCTTTATATAGCACCAGCACAACCGGACATCCACGACAGCACCCTATGGCGTCAATCCTCTTTTGGATTTTTTCCGTTGTTTCAGAGAACAATCATTCATGTAATCCTTTTATTTCCAGTACCGTATGACTTCTGATTCCTCAAATTTCTGTAGTGTACAAACCT
>QIGD01000177.1 GCA_003229935.1 Methanobacteriota archaeon
AGGTTGAAATACCTGCTGGTTTAGATAGGATTAAAAATCATTGTTATAATTTTAAAATGGAGGTAGGGCAATTCCTCCCACCTCTGAAGAGATGGGTTTCCTTGCCCAGATTATCATGAATAGTTCTAGTTTTCATTTAAAATCTTTAAAGGGGAGATTATGATATCTTTGAGTCCTTCGCTGGTATATTACTATTATTTCTACAGCGAAGATCAGGAAAATATCCTTGCATTTATAAAAGGTCTGAAGGAGTCCTACGACCTTAAAAATCAGAAAAAAGTTTTTGCTGAATTAAAAGACTATTCAGGCTTTCGACTGATTGCTTCGGCAGGAAAAGAAAATATAATTTTAAATACTCTGATATTGAAGGATATTACCCTTCTGGAATTGATAGTATCCCTACCGGAGAAGGAATGGGGAGAATTTATTAAAAATCATATAAGAATTAAAGAGCCACTCCAAGATCAATTAAAGAACTCCCAAGGGGAAGGGATTCTCTTGGTTACTAGTCCGGGTGGAGAGATTCCAAAAAAAGTTGTAGAAAGGTTTGATATAATAACAGAATATATAATAACCGAACTTGAGGTTGGAAGGTTATATTTATTAAAATCATGGGGGAAAGAATATAATATCTATGGATTCACTCCTGAAAGGGATTATGAAGAGTTTATTTTTGGGGCTCTTCCATATATAAATCTATATGTGCATTTTCTGGAAACAAAAGTGGATTTTTACATACAAAAAGGGAAATATATGAAAGAAAAACGCCATGAAATTAACATAAAAGTGGGGGAGATTCTTGGTAGAACAATAACCCTTTTTAAGGACCCGAAAAAACGCCAGATGACACTGGAAAAGGAAATTGATGAGTTATCCAATGTATACAGTTCTCTTGCCCTTAATGTCTCTTATCTTAAAAGCTCCCTTGCTTCTATGGACACTGACATTCGAAAGCTGGAGTCTAAAATTGAATCCCTTCTCTCCCCAGGGGGGAAGAACGGCCTTAACAGTGAACTTAAAAGATACAAGGATATCAGAGCTATGCTTAAGGAGGAAGAAGAGTTTTCCCTTCTTACCCTCGAAGAGGTAAAAGAAGCCATTGATGTGGTCAGGACGAGGGTAGAGTTATTAAACAGCAAAGAGGCACTTGAGATCCAAAAACAGGGTTTCAACCTTCAGGTGTCAGCAGGTGTCATTGAAGTTATAATTGTTTATTATTACACATTGAATATATGGAGAATACTCTCTCCTGGAAAGGTATTTCAAAATATCCCATATTACTACAGGTTTTATCTTGTGCTTTTATTTTCCCTCTTTGTATTTACCTTTACACACTATTCGGTTCATGCCATGGCAGAAAAGAAGTTATATAATAAGGGCATGATTGTTTCAGTGATAGCAGGGCTACTGGTAATTAGTACAATATATCTGATTACATTTGCCCATTAGTCCATGTTTGATTTAGTCTCTAAAAATGATTGGTTAAAGAGATAGTTTTAGAAACTTCATTACATCGTCACTTCTGCGATGAAGAGTTTATTTTCTCAATATTTCTTTTAATTTCTCATAAACTTCTTTATTATCAGAAGTTCTTATCCATTTTTTGTGGTAGAAATGCACAAATAAATAAATCGTTTTTACTTCATCATTTATTTTGTATTTTATCCTTAAAGGTTTATTCCATGGCCATGCTCTCTCCTCTCTCCCTTTAAAAACTTCGTCAAACCCATAATATATGTCTAATATCTTCCTAAGAGGGATTTCTAAATGAAATTCTTTAACTAGTCTGGTATCCATTCCATCAAAAGTTATTTCTTCTTCAGTAAATTCAAAAATACCTTCATATCTGTGCAATGGTTTAAATCCAGATGTATGTTTTTAATATCTTCTTCATATGACATTAATGATTTTTCCCATCTCATTCTATTCATCACCCATATTTTTGTGAAATCCCAGACTTTGTCATTTCCAGCATTATTTATACCGATTTCCCCGCTTTAACATCATCTTTTCCATGGCCCATACCCTTACTTAGAATTTTGATAACTATTTTTCTGAGTTTGGCGGCAGATAGCTCCTTTCCGTCTCCTAAGTCTTCGAAATTCTCGGCAATGTCTTTCCTTCTAGCACTTTGCTCAAGCCAGATTTGAAAATCTCCTCTTTCCAGATGGAATCTGATTGAATTAATGTCTATCTTCTTTAAGGTCTCATAAAACTCTTTAAGGCTCCAAGCCTTTCCAAGGGATTTACCCTGATATATGGAAAAAACGAAGGGGTCGTCAACCTGTTTCATTTCTGCCTTCACTCTGACATCAAAGTCCAGGAGAGCAGTGAAATAAGTTATAAAAGCATTGTAAGGGTTATCAAAAGGTGAAAAATAGCTGTGTACTTCACCTGGTCCGCCTCCAAGAGAAAACATATAATAAAAATGGTCACTGATTCCTAGATATCTCCATATCTTATAAAGCTCTGGTGACGATTTCACCCTTTCCAAAAGGTCTCTGTGGTGGGTGAATGCTGCCCACTGGAATGTATTACCAATCCAGCAGCTTGTGTCCCTCTCAAGGTCTGCCCAAGATATGGTATTTCCTATCTCAAAAACATCCAGTTCATCCACAGGTTTGTGAGTCTCAACAACTTCAGTTGGAGTTTTAAATGAAAGGTGCTCCCATTTCAGAACCTCTCTGGGCAAATATCTTAAAAATTCGAAGATGCCTGTTTCCTCCCAGTGATGCTCTCCAAATGTTTCATAATCAGCAAAAAGGTTTATACAATCTCCTGGAGTATTTGCAAGCCAGGAAGAATATTTTTCTGCTGTCAGGGGGTATTCCTCCCAGTTTCGTGAGGAAAATCTGAAGCCCATATCATCCGTCAGTTTATAGTTTCTTAAAAGTACCTTGAGGTTTCCTCCCTTAGCCCTGTAAAGATAATTTTCTGAGTTGTTGTCCGTGACTCTCTCCAGCCCCTCTGTGAATATACCCTTGTATCCCAAACTCTCCACAATTTCAGCAATCTTGTTGTTATAAATGAACTCTGTATTTTCAAATATACTGGGTTCAAAATTCATTAAATCCTTCATAAGGCGTTTATGCTCTCTGGTCTGCTCAACAAATTCGCCAGTATCGCTGTAAAGGCTTGTGAGGGAATGATAATATGTCTGGTCCAGAAACTCCACACACCCTGTTTCCCCAAGCTGTCTAAAGCTTTCCAGAACATCAGGATTGTACTTCTCACACTGCTCCAGAATCACACCAGAAAGACTGAAAGAAACCTTGAATTTACGCTTTTCACCATTAAATTCGTCAATATTTGCAAGCATAATATCATTGGCAGGAAGATAGCATTTCTTTGCTACTTTTTCGAATATCTCCCTGTTATTCGCGCTGAAATAATGGTCAAAAATATTTTCTGTTCTTCTGTTAAACCTCCTGTTCCAGAAGAAATCCTTCCTAATTCTGAAGGGCTGGTGAACTTCAAAGCTTAATGTTATGTCTGTCATATTTTATTCCTTTGTGGCGTCTTACGAGATTCTCCTACTATTAAAAACTACTCAAGCTCTTTTAAAATACCTTTCCACTCAATATAGTTCTCAACAAGCTCCTTTGACTGTTTCTTTCCCTCTTCATCAGTGGCTTTAATTTTACATGATACGCCATGCAATTTTTCTATTGTTGTATATGTATCATAGGGTACAAGGATTACAGGTACACTCTTCTCAGATGCTTTGGATAGCACCCTGACATCAGGATATAGGTTCCCTGTGAGTATCAGCACAGAAGTACTGGTTTCTAGGGCAGAATGTATAATATCTGCTCTGTCTCCTCCTGTTATTACTGCCTTGTTTTTCGAGCGTCTGAAGTATCTCAGGGCACTATCTGTTGTCATTGCACCCACCAGAAAATTCTCAACCAGAAGGTCAAGGTTGGATTCTCCTTCAAGAATCTCACCTCCAAGAACTTCATATATTTCTCTAACTGTGGGGGCAGTGAGTTCCTTTCTTTCCGGTACGATTCCCCTGATATTAAATCCCATCTTCTCGAGAATGGGCACATACATACTTCTGGTCCTTTCAAGAAGGGGAGTCGGCACAAAGTTGAATACAGCACCTAGAAGGTCAACCTCTGCCTTTTTCATATACTGAAGATTTAATATAAGCTCATCCATCCTGAAATCGTCATTAACCCTGGAAACCATAAGCATTTTTGCTCCAAGCCTTCTGGAAATAGTAGATGCGTCAAGACCAAGGGCAAGCATGGCCTGTGGGTTTGTGGTACCTTCTATTATCACAATATCGCAATCCTTGGAGATTTCATTATAGGCACTTTTTATATCAGCCATATATTTCTCAGAATTCTCTGGCTCATATCTGGTAAGATAATTGTGGCCCATGGTAAACAGAGTCATTTTCTCGAATGGTACTTTTATATCAAGTACATCCTTCATAAGCTCTGTGTCATCATCCTTCATACCAGCAATACCCGTCGCAATACTTACGGGCTTGAAATAGCTAACTCTGTAGCCTTCCTCCCTGAACTTTAGAGCAAGCCCTAGGCACAGAGCGGTTTTCCCGCTTTCTACAGTCCCGATTATATAAAGACTTTTCATTTATATCACTCCCATGAAATTGTCATTTTAATATCCACAGCGGCAACGCCATGCTCATAGGCAAAAAGTGGGTTTATATCTAATTCCACAATCTCCTGAAAATCCAATGCGAGTTTGGATATTCTCAATATCACATCCACCACTGATTCTATGTCAGATGGGCTTTCGCCCCTGAAACCTTTTAGAAGCATGTATGCCCTAGTCTCGCCTATCATATCAAAGGCAGATTTTGGGGTAATGTAATTTGCAAGTCTGAAAGACACATCTTTTAAAAGGTT
>QIGD01000178.1 GCA_003229935.1 Methanobacteriota archaeon
CATTGTGACACTTAGCAAAAATGAGCGCGAGGTTCTTAGCGCACTTACTTCCAAAGGCAAACATAAAGCACAGAAAATCCTTAACGCCCTGATTTTACTCGGTTGCGATGATGGTGATTATCAGATGAAACGTTCAACCAACAAAGAAATATCCCACTTCCTGAACACAAGTATGAGAAAGATTGACCGCGTGAAGAAACGGTTTGTACTGGAAGGCCTCGATGTTGCCCTCAACGGTAGAAAGGGAAGCCGCATATATACTAAAAAAGTTGACGGTGATTTTGAAGCCCATTTGATCCACGATACCCTGTTGTATGCATGGACGAATCACCAAAGCAGCTGATTGCAGAGACCAGAACTCCCATTACTGCTTCGCCAGGGCAGCCAATCAAGAATGATTATGAATACAGGCGTTGCGGTGTGTGCAATGTTTTCCTCGCTTGTGAGCCATTGAAAGGAAAACGCATGGTAAAGATTACCGAAAGGAAAACCAGGCAAGACTGGGCTGGTTTTTTGGAAGAGATAGCAGACCAATACAAAAAAGCGGAAAAAATAACGCTGGTGATGGACAATCTGAACACCCACGTCCCCGGATCGCTATATGAAACCTTTCAGCCGGATAAAGCAAAAGCAATATGGGACAGATTCGAGTTTGTGTACACCCCGAAGCATGGGAGCTGGTTGAATATGGCTGAGATTGAGTTGAATGTACTCACAGGGCAGTGTTTAAACAGAAGAATCGATGACGTTGCAGTTGTCAGAAAAGAGGTACTGGCATGGCAGAAATTCAGAAATAACAAAAATGCGAAAGTTAATTGGCAATTCACAACTGAGGATGCTCGAATAAAATTATCCCGCCTTTATCCAACACTCGAAAGTTGACATAACACTAGGGGTGGAAGTTTAAAAAGGGAAATGAGTTTTGTAGATTCCCGAAATGCCTCAGTATGGTACAAAATCATTGAGAACTTGTTTGGGTGGAACTTTAATCGGGTTCTTTAGATAATCTAAAATTTCGCTTTCTACGGTGAATGGAGTGGCTCCCATTTCCAAAAAGCGTTTAAAACTAGAACATGCTAGTTTATCGCTTTTCCTAGGTTCTAGAACGAATACCTTGATACCCTGTTTTAATGCAAAATTAACCTGATGATGAGTTCCCCTACTCTCTGGCGACTCGATTGCAATGAGGCATCTCGAAATCCCGCTAATTATTTTATTTCGCTTCACCCATTTATCTTTACTCAACTTAGAGAAGGGTGAACCAGAGCTAAGTAATGCCCCATGTTTCATGATGTCTTCCGCCAGTCTTCGATTGCTCTGGGGTGTGATTTCCTTTATATTAGGTATAACAGCTACAGTTGTCCCATTCACATCTAGAGCACCGCAATGGGCTTCTGTATCGATGCCCAAGGCCAATCCCGCTACAATGATGTATCCCTTCTCCGCCAGATACTGGCTTAGCTCTCGGGCTTTTTGTCTGCCATAATGGGAGGAATCTCTGGCTCCTATTATAGCCACGCAGTTCTGGAGTTCTAATAATGTGCCTTTTTGGTAGAGTACTAATGGAGATAGTCTTTCAGAATTTTTTAAAGACTTCGAATACAATCTATCTGTATATTTTATAATGCGGACATCATTTTGCAAAAGGTCTATTTTATTCTCTTTATATGCTTCAAGATTAACCTTAGAACCTATCTTCTTCAAATCACGCCAGATGTAATCTACCTTGTCCCCAAATTCTTTTTTTAAGTTTATATAATCACTTTCAAAAAAATCTTTAATGTCCAGTCCTTCGTCCAAGAGCTGTCTAATGTCTAATTTTCCTTCCTCTATCTCATAGTCATTTAACGCCATCCAATATTCTAAATTTTTAGTTTTCTCATCTTCCGACCAGTACTCAAGTTTAGTATTTTTCATCTTATCACTCAGAAGTTATATAACATATTTCCCTTTTTATTATTGTCTTAGTTCGATTTTAAGCACATCACTAATCTTCAACCTTTTCAATGACCTCGGCGTACTTAAGAAGGTGCTCTGTATCAGCCGCCCTTCCCAACACGAGACCCACCACCTCTCTTGCGCCCATTTTTCTAAGCGCTTTGGCAGAATTCAGCAGAGTGGCTCCGGTGGTAAATACATCATCCACCACTATTATCCTGCGGTCGGTGACGTACTCGGAACATCCAATCTGATCCTTTACGTTTTCAATACGGTTCTCCCTACTTCGTTTCCATTGAGATGAGTAGTCTGTCAATTTAGATAAAATGTCCATAACCTCAATCTCTATGCGAGCAGAGAGATTGTTCACAATTCCTTCCAAATGATTTTCCTTTTCAGTTTTACTACCTCTGGGTGGAAATGTGAGAGCATCATAAGAATTTAATTCTGGATACATAACAGTAGTTGCGTGTTCTAAAACCTCTGCCAAACCTCCCGTGTAGGATAAATCGTGCTTACATTTCTTAATCTCACCACTGAGGATGTGTCCAATAGAATGGGAGACATACACCGATGCTGCATAAACTTTTGATAGGTTAGCTAAATCCACCTGTGTATTGCCATTGTAACAGTTATAACAAAGTCCAGTACTAATAGAAGGCCGAATAGGATCTGCACATCTTTCACAATAGGGTTTGGGGAGAAGGGAGATTGTGACACCATCGCTTCTGGTAAAGGAATCACATCTGCCCTTTATGAACTGGTACCCCATATTTTTTTATTTATTCTTCTTTGATATATATATTTTTTGGTAGTGTCAGTAGTTCCGCAAGTCCCCGTAACACTAGGGACAATCCAATAGGATTCTATGGGCAAAGAGAACCGAAGGATAACCAAAAAGACTCTCAATCTCTTGGGTAAACATTTCAATCTACACATCAACGGCAATGCAGAGTTCGATGAGGAGGACCACTTTCGCATTCTTGTGCATGCTGCCATGTAGAACATCTCCGTGGAGGAGAGTTCTGCCCAACTCAACACCCTGAAAAAGGCACCGAGTCCAGATGCGACTCAATACCACTTCAAAAAGAATGATGCAAAAACGCTACAATATCAACTCGACTCTCTTTTACAAGCGAATGTAACCA
>QIGD01000179.1 GCA_003229935.1 Methanobacteriota archaeon
AGAAGGGAACACTGATATCCCTAAAGAGGCAACTTCAGGAACGATGGAGACCTTAGAACCCCACGAACTTTAGTCGTGGGAGTATGTCAGTGAAATATACCCAATATATTTAATTATTGTTTTTCCTCAACATCAACTCAAACCAAAAAATCACCTTAGAGTGAGCTTTTTTCTACTCTCTTTTACGACTTTTTCGAGGACTTTAGCATACTCATCATCCCGGTGGTCTTTAAACCATTCCAGTATTTTTGTTGCATTTCCTTTTTCCAGAACTGAGATTTCAGCCACTTTTATCACCAGATCCATAGATTTTTTGCATCCCTTTCCGGCAATTCATTCAGAAATATATTTTTCAAACTCCTCCTCTGTCATCAGTTTCTCCTTACCGTTCAGGATTCTATCTATAATTTCCCCTTCCTGAGCAGATATTTCATCCTTCATCGCCGGCACTATCTCCATATCCATAGCCTTCAAGAGAAAAGATGAGAGTTCGGAAATCATACTTTTGATTTCCCGAATTTCCTTTATCATCACTTTTTCCATTCCGGCTACTCCTTCACTTTTTCTTATAAGTTTTATGAGCAATTAACGCCCAGGAAGGCGGCGCCGAGCAAAACTCTTCAGCGGCCTTATGTCAACGGGTTTTCCAGAGGTGCGTGTACTTCTCTCACCGGTCTGTATCAGTGTTATATATACCGGAAAAGCTTAAAAATGGAAATGCAGAGGGTTATGGCGTCCACATTCTGAGGTTTTCCACTTTATCAAAATCATAGTCGTTGGTTGCTATGTTTCTTATCCCATTGGTCTTACAGCAGGCCGCATGCAGAGCATCGTTTGTGAGGAGCGAATATTTTCTGATAAACCCATAGCTTTCCTCAACTTCTCTTTTGGTGATAGACGTGAAATTGAATAACTCAAACATGTCTATCAAGGGCTCAATATCAATACTGCCCACAATTTCCGGTTTTGATTTCAACAAACTAATCACCTCATATACTCTCACGTTATACTGCTTGACGACACTAGCTTTAATGAAGTTGAAGAGAGTCTCAGAGACCACAATCGGGGAAATATAACCATCAATCTCTCCATCCTCCACCCGGTTTATAAAAGCCCTGCAGCTTTCGCCGTATACGGGGTCAATAAGGATATGATAAGTAAGTATATTCGAATCTACATACACCTTTTCCCCACTGGGAATTGAACTTAAGTTACCTGCTGCCATACTCAGTGTCTTCTATAATTTTTTCAATTTCCCCGTGGTTCAGGGAGATTAAGCCAAAAGTTTTGTCAGAGACTCTCTTTTTTATCTCTATCTCCACTTCTTCCCCTTCCTTTAAACCCAGCTCATTCAGGGGTTTTAAAACCTTATCTTCATATCTCGCCCTTATCTTTACCCTCATTCAAACCACTCCGCTTATCTTTAAAGCTGCCATACTAACGAGAACAACGATGTATTAAGTACTTCAAAACTTCTCATCCCTCAGCTCTGAAACTGTAGTGGAGAGTTTTTCCTTTCTGGCTATCATGTTCCTGAGTTCTTTGATATCCTCCTTACCCGCTCCAATCTTTCGAATATAGCTTAGAGTTTTAACTTCACTCACCTTCAAGCACCTCTGTTAGCCATCTCAAAGGGTTCTCAACATTAACTTTAACCAAAAAATCACCTTAGAGTGAGCTTTTTTCTACTCTCTTTTACGATACTGTGAGTGGGAAAGCCAATTCCTGTTGAGATTGAAACTGAGGCTATTTAATGAAGCTCCCAAGAGTGACAGGAGCAAAAGTTGTTAAAGCCTTAAAGAAGTCAGGTTTCATGAAGGTGAGAAGGAATGGGGGAGTTGCTGTCATATGTACCATTCTGAAAAGGACAGGCTCGTGACAGTTCCAATCCATTCCTGTAAGATAATTGCTCCAAAAACTCTGAAGTCCATACTAAAACAGGCTGACATTAGTGTTGAAGATTTCATAAAGCTTTTGTGAATAAAGGTGCAGGACAAAATAAATCGTATTCTACAAAGGAATTACTA
Organism: Methanobacteriota archaeon; assembly: GCA_003229935.1. Classification (GTDB taxonomy): domain Archaea; phylum Hydrothermarchaeota; class Hydrothermarchaeia; order Hydrothermarchaeales; family BMS3B; genus BMS3B. Next base: position 2,028 of record QIGD01000179.1, read on the forward strand.
AAACCAACTAAGCCTTGATTTTTGTTATAAAAAAGAGATAAAAAAGGGTTTATCCCCAATTGTATTTTATCTCTTTGGCTACTTCTTTGTAATGCTCTTCCCATGCTTCCCCAGTTGCACTTCTATCCTTGCCTGCGAATAGGTACACTACACCTCCTGTACGGAACACATAGCCCTTCTTCATATAAACGTTGCCACTAAGGATGCCTGCCACAATCCCGCCAACACCCTTGATATCTCAATTAATCTCTCTTCTGGATGAACTTTTAGTAGAATCCTTATTTTACCTGTCCTTATCCTGTAAAAATCCTTCCACCTGCCTTTTAACTTTTTCACATCGACATTTACATTTTCGCCCAGCAGCCACCCCATAAAATCCCTGATTTTAGAGAGAATCCGTTCTCTGTCCTTTAAACTTAATTTTTTCAAAAATTTTCTACAACCTTTTCTTATTTTTATTTTGAACTCATAGCTCAAGCTCTTCAAACTCCTCGTCTTTATATTTTTCAGGGGAGCCGAAAATTTCTTCTATTTCTTTCATCTCTGCATCGTCAACATATGGGATAAGCTGGAGCCTTAACTTTACCATTTCAACCGTTATTACTTCATTTACGGCTCTTTTTACTATGTTAAACAGTTTTTCTTCACTAATAGCAACTTCCATTCAGTCACCCTTACTTTTCTTCCTGTTCAATAACGAATAAAAGAATTAAGAGAAAGGGTTTATCCCCAATTGTATTTTATCTCTTTGGCTACTTCTTTGTAATGCTCTTCCCCAGTAGTTCCTCTTCGTCCCAGTTAATCAAGCTAACTTTTTTCTCGCTCAGAACTTTCATGAAGTCTTCTAAACAAAGGTCAGCCAGATCCAAAGCCTGCTTCAATGTTAATTTTTCATCCCTTAAAAGTTGAACCGCTATAGCTATTTTTGCATCCCTTTCCGGCAATTCAGATATTAAATTTCTACTGCTTCTCTGTCCTTAGTCTTCATGGATATTTTTGTCACTCCGGATATGAATTCACTTGCGTCAAGGATTTCTATCAACACCGGCTTATTATCTTTCGTAAAATGTATTATCATGGGACCTGCTTCTTCTGCATAATCTATTTTTCCATCTGAGAGTTCTAACATAAGAATATCAACTCCCCTATCATATTTTATCTTCATGTCTGCTCCTCCTTGTAGGGTAAAACGTAACTATTATTATTCTGTAATTTTTTATTTCGTACACAACCCTTAGTAAATGTTTTTCATCAATCGCCTTCTGGGCAATTAAGCGACCTTTTCTACCAGCCACAGTTTTATCTGGTTCATTAATAGTTTTTATTACAGTTTCTTTATCTATCAGAAAATTATGTTCCTCTAAGATTAAAAATTTATCTTCTGCATGATCTGTAAATTCAATCTTCATTCAACTCGCCTGACTTCCCTTTAAAGCTCTTTAATCTTTCTTTCAATTTTCAAGGCTCTCCTCCTTTTCCCGGTATTTTACAAGAAACTTAACAAGCTCTTCCATCTCCCCGTAATATAGAGAGATAACAAAAAATTAAGTGGCGAAGACAGGCAATTTAGCTTTAACTGTCAAAACTTAGTTAGAGAAATAATGTAATCATGATTTTTACATGCTCTAATAAGTTTTTCATCAGCAGTGACTAATTTTACATTTAAAATCTCAGATAGGGAGATATATACTGCGTCATAAACTGTAATATTAAACTCTTTTGCAAATTCTATGGATTTCCTCATTACTTCTTTTGTCGGCACTATAATATCAATCTCAATATTGTATAAGCTTTCAACAGCATCTTTTACATCATTTTCATTTAGAGCATTGGCATATCTAAGAGCATTCGTAATCTCATATAAGATTAAATCTGGACAAACAATCAGAATATCTCCATTTACAAACATATCTCTTATTTCTCTAGCTTTTTCAGAGTTCGTTTCATTGGAAAACCATTTGACTATAACTGAAGCATCAAGAACAAAAATTTCATTTCTCATCTCATGTCACGCCATTTTCTAATCTGCTCTGAAGCCTGCCAGTTTCCTGCCTTTTCCCTTATTCTATCTTGAATTTCTATTGCTTTCTTAATATTTGTTTTTCTCCTTAATCTGGCACTTACAAGCAGGTCAAATCTGCTCTTAATAATATCTACTTCTTCTCTTGCTGCAACACCCATTTTTACCACCTTGTATAATATTAAATCTTAACAAATGAATACATTAGCCTACCCTAAATTTTCGCAAAAACCCCTTATTAAATCTAATTTCCCTATTTTTAAAAAGGAACTCAGAAAATCGGCATCCAGGATAATAGTTCTATTTTCTTCCTGCAAACTTTACCGCCTCTTCTGCAAGATACTCAGTTTCTTTTATGTCCATTCCTGATTTCCTGTAAATACCCTTTTTATGTAGAATTTCTTTCATTTCTTCTACATTCACAGATGCTATCTCGCATGCCCTCCCGAAAGAAATAATTCACAGGCAATGGCGACCCTCACGTCCTTTCTGGCTGCCAGAAGCGTATTTACAGCATCCTTTAAGAAGTCATCACCACTTTTATATAATCCTGTACCTGGGATGACACGAATCGCTTTCTCTACCAAATCTCCCGAAACCATTTCAATCACACCTGACTTTTATATATAATTATACCTTCTCCAGAGGCTTGAAGACATCATCTTTATAGACAACATCAACAACTTTTACCATAAATATCACATATATTTTCTATTCACTCTTTATAAAAAATTTAACATCTGAATGGATAACTTTTCAGATTATCTCCTGACCCCCTCAATCCTCACCGCAGTTATGCCAGCAGGTAATGCAAGTACACTAATAAAAACAGCTTCAGATTTTTTCAAATTATCAGAGGAGATGTATCGGAAACTATTCGCATTCTTTAATTCATTTCGTAGTTCCTCCTACGTCCCGGTTAATTGCGCTAACTTTTTCTCGCTCAGAACTTTCATGAAATCGTCTAAACAAAGGTCAGTCAAGTCTGAAGCCTGCTTCAATGTTAATTTTTCATCCCTTTCCGGCAATTCATACAGACTCTGATTACAGTTTGTTCTGGCATAATTTTACTGATATTTTTATCGTTTATAAATCCTCTTCAAGACGTTCTTAACTTCCCCTCAATCCCCCTGACCACTCTTTCTGAAATTTATATTAAAAAACGTTATTGAAAGATAGAAATAGGATTCATATATTTTTCAGTGCGTTACATTTTATGACTATCTTTATGGAGGCTATTTTAAGGATTCCGGAGGATGTTATGGAAGCTCTTCGCTTGCCGCCAGAAAATATAGAAAAAGAATTGAAAAAGGAGCTTGCATTAGTTTTATATCAAAGAGGTGCTTTATCATCTGGAAAAGCCTGTAAGCTTGCAGACTTAACAAGATGGGAATTTGAAGAACTTTTGGGACAAAGAAAAATCAAAAGGCACTATACAGAAAGGGATTTAGAGGAAGATATTGAGTATGCAAACAGTAGTCTGTGATTCTTCTGTGCTTATTCATCTGGCAAAGATAAAAAGACTTCATCTCCTCAAAGATTTTTATGAAAAGATTATGATACCACCAGCAGTCTGGAAAGAGGTTGTTGAGGAAGGGAAAGGTAAGGATGAGGTTAAGTTGGTTAAAGAAGCTTATAATTCTGGATGGACTGTTATAGAAACACCTTCTAATAAACCTCTTGTTAAACTCTTAGAAAGATATCTTCATCCTGGAGAAGCAGAGACTATCGCACTGGCTGTAGAGAAATCAGCTTTAATTCTTATAGATGAATCCGAAGGAAGAAGAATCGCTGATATTTATGGACTGCAAAAAACAGGTGTAATAGGTATTTTAATCATGGCAAAATTGAAGGAAAAGATATCTTCCATCCAAAAAGAGCTGGATAAGCTAAGATACAGAGGTGGGTTCTGGATAAGTGATGAAATCTATAAAAAAGCCCTGGAATCTGTTGGAGAACAAAAATCTTAACAGTTTTCTGCAAATTTTTTATGAAATCTTAATTTTGGCGTGGTTACCTCATTCTTTTATACACTGCCACCCATATCACAGCATCTATGCCAGCAGGTAATGCAGGCACACTGATAAAAACAGCTTCAGATTTTTTCAAATTATCAGAGGAGACGTATCAGAAACTATTCGCATTCTTTAACTCCTTCTGTAGTTCCTCTTCGTTCCAGTTAATCAGGCTCACTTTTTTCTCGCTCAAAAATTTCATGAAGTCTTCTAAACAAAGGTCAGCCAGGTCTGAAGCCTGCTTCAATGTTAATTTTTCATCCCTGTAAAGTTGAACCGCCATTGCTATTTTTGCATCTCTCTCCAGTATTTAGTATTTTACCACACCATAAGCCTTCACAGATGTTCTTTCTGACTACATGATGAAAGAAATAACCCACCTTCCATACCCACCTGCCCAGAAGCCCATCACCGGTAATATGCACCTTAGCCTTCCATACAGCCTAAATTTCTTGGGCAAAACATCGCAATTTTAATAATTCATTCAGTTCTCACTTCAAAAGGAACCGGGCCATCTTTTTTTAATGACAGATTAAGCTTTTCAAACCCAATCACTCTGTTTTCTTTGTCCTTCTTCAGGATAATCTCGTCACCTGTTTCTTCGCAGATGAACTCCTTTTCTGGGTCGTCAAACCACACGTCTAGAGTATTTGCCTTTTTATTAAAGATTA
>QIGD01000180.1 GCA_003229935.1 Methanobacteriota archaeon
TCCTAGAACTTATCGTCGCCTTGTAAGAACCCTCATGCAAACAGAATCCGTCTTCGGGACTGCAGGAAAGCCTTAACCGATGACCAATGAACTGTCAAATTCTTGCTTGAATTTTTGAGGGATTCCTGCTTTTTAGTGTGTAGAATAGCTGAATCTAATCTGTGGAAAAAAGAGATAGCAAAATATTAAGTGGCGAAGGTAAGATGTTTGGATTAAACTGTCATGGTTGGGATTCAAGTTGTGGATTGAAGATTTGAAGTCAAAGAACAAAATGATATGTTTCTATCCCAGAGTAGGTAGAGGTTCCGTTGTAAATTTTGATGTAGATTCGAATGATGAACTTTACAAATTGATGACACAATGGTTAGACATTGTACCTGTGAGTTTTGATATTTATCCATTGGCAACGCCATCAGAAGCAGAAAAACTTCTAACATGAGAGTACTCCTGAAAGGATACTCAGGAATCCTCTAAGTATTTATCTGGAGGTGACCCCTAAAATGAACTATAAAATGCTATTTTTAAGTCTATGTGTTCCTTCTATTTCGTTGCTCCAATCCTCACCTCTCTCCTAGCCCTCTTATTGGCCTTCACCGGTTTGGAGACTGTTTTTGAATGAAAAGAGTTGTAAGAGATTCTAGAGAACATTCTACCATTCCTTCACAGGAGGAAGCATAGCCTCCCAGAAAATAATGAATATCTAAGGCTCAAGAATTTCAGAACTACGAAATGTATCTGGCCGAGAAAAATCATAATAATCTTGGCAAGGAGACCACCCATTTTAATGGGTGGTGATTAACTTATTCTGTTGTAGCACTTATAATTCTCATCATTCTCTACTCCTTACCACCTAGATAGTACCTTATTATATCGCCCTTATGTAGAATTCCAATAAGTTTTTTTCTGTCCTTTTTATCAACCACAAAGGCCACTTCGGCATCTTTGGATTCTATCTTCTTAAATGCATCAAAGATAGAATCATTGGGATGAACAAACACAGGAGACTTCCACATGACTTTATCCACAGTTGTCTTTGACCATCTATCAGAGGGTATCTTCACTATGTGTTTTAGTCTAATGCATCCTATTAATTTATTATCCTTTACAATTGGAAGAGCTTTAAAGCTTTTTTCCATTTTTTGTACAACTGTATTTAAAGTATCAGAAGGTTTCAAAACTGGAAATTTTTTTATCATAGCCTCTCCAACCGTGGCAATTTTAAGAAGGTCACACATGTATTCATCCTGATGAGCAGGAGAATCCAGACGGGTTGTGACCTGTTCACTGTAAATTGTTGTATTCTTACTTATAAAAAACCCAGCACCCACAATGGCCACCATGGCAGGGAAAAGAATCTGGTACTCATTGGTCATCTCGCTTACCATAAGTAACACAGCAATATACGCCTTTGAGACTGCACCGAAAAGGGCCATCATACCGATTACCACAAAGGCAGGGATGGAACTCGCAGGAACGATACCTGGAAAAAGAAGGTGAGACAAAGTACCTACAAGACCTCCTACCATAGCTCCAATAACGAGTCCAGGGGCAAACACACCTCCACTTCCACCAGAACCTATGGTGAGGGATGTCATGGCAATTTTTACTATGATAAGCAGTAGCATAACCTCAATGGGAATAGAATTATAAATAGCGAGCTGAATAAAACCATAACCCATAGAAAGCCCTCCCAGTCCAGCTGCTCCCTTATAATCTGGAACTAAATATATCAATGTAACTGCCAGCAAGCCTACAAGGAAGGCACCCAAGGCAGGTTTAAGGTAGTTTGAGATATTGAGACCTTTAAAAATATCTCTTGTTTTATAGAAAGTTTTCACATAAATGGAACCAAAAATGGCACAGAAAGCTCCAAGTATAAGGAAGAATGGAATCTGCACGATATTCCAATTATAATGAAATCCTGCTCCAAATATCGGTTCGAAACCCTCAAAATACCCAAAGATGTTGTAGCCTACCACTGAGGCTATGACCGCTGGGATGAGGGCCTCCTTTTCGAAGTCTTCTTTGTATAAAATTTCGATTGCTAGGATAGCACCACCTAAAGGTGCTTTGAAGATTGTTCCTATTCCAGCACCCACTCCCACTGCTACAGCTATACGCCTGTCATGAGTATTCAGATGTAAAATTTCCCCTATATAAGAACCAAAGCCTGCAGCAATCTGAGCAGTTGGCCCCTCTCTTCCAGCACTTCCTCCGCTTGATATTGTCAGAACAGAGGAAATCATTTTTATCAGTGGCACTCGCCTCCTGATATAACCATTTCCTCTGTGGAAAGCTTTAATAGCGGCATCTGTACCGTGTCCCTCTGCTTCAGGTGCAAAGCGATACACAAGAATTCCAGAGAAAAGTCCCCCCAAGGTGATAATAGGGATTAATAGGAGGGGATTCTTTGGTGGACTCCACTTCACTGTACCCGCAGAACTAGGATGTGGAATACTAAAGCCAGCTCCCTGCGTTAGAAAGAGATGTGTCCCTTTAATGAGGAGTTCATAGAGAATCACAGCACCAAAACCTGCAATTATCCCTATCAAAATGGCCACAATGGTCCATTTCCGAATGTAGGACATTGAATTAACTTTTAAAATGGACAATATATCACCAGAGTTCTTTTTTAAAAAATATTAGTATCAATTATAATAAAAATTTATCTGAATTATGCTGTTTCGCACAAGACTAACCCATCTATCATCACGGTGCTGTAACCAGTCCATGTGTCCAGCGCTAAAGTTATAACCTCTCTCATCGTATCCAGTCCAGGGCTTCTTCCTGCCCTTCTTGTTCAACTCTTCCATCGCAATGCCTTCTTCCATCATAACCCTGTTGTTATCAATTTTAACTCCTCGAATCATATTAAGATAACTTCCAATGCCACAGGCACCATACCTAAGTTTATGATTGGCCAAGAGTATCTCATAGACTTTGTGGCAAGGAAACCCTCTCTCTTCTGAGAAGGGAGGAATTGTCCTTTTTCACCTCTTTTAAAATTGTATTCCTTTTCCATATTTTACCAACTCCACTTTCTTAACATTAATATCAAATCTTTTTCCTATCTTG
>QIGD01000181.1 GCA_003229935.1 Methanobacteriota archaeon
TTCTTCTCAAGGATTCAGTCTCATCCTGTTTTAAATTAATAGTAATTCGCTTCATACAAAAAATGATGACATCCAAATATATAAATATAGTGAGGAATTAATCTGTCAGAGTACTAGCTAAACATATACTATAAAAAATAGGATTAAGTTCCAATCTTCCAGGAACTTAAATACTTCTTCTGCTCTTCAGTCAGTTCATCTATCTTAATATCCATACTGCTGAGCTTCAGCTTCGCCACTTCCTTATCAATATCCTCGGGCACAGAGTATACAATATTCTCAAGCTTCTTACCCACCTTAACTATATACTCTGAGCAGAAAGCCTGATTGGCAAAACTCATATCCATAACACTTGCAGGGTGGCCTTCAGCAGCAGCAAGGTTTATGAGCCTTCCTTCACCAAGAAGGAAAATCTTTCTTCCATCCTCAAGAGTATATTCATCCACATACTCCCTGATTCTTCTCTTATTCACCGAAATTTTCTCAAGACCTTTTATATCTATCTCAACATTGAAGTGCCCCGAATTCGCAAGAATCGCACCATTCTTCATCTTTGCGATATCCTTCCTCCTTATCACATTAATGTCACCTGTGACAGTCACAAAGATATCCCCAATCTTTACTGCCTCGCCTATTGGCATAACTCTGTAACTATCCATAACAGCTTCAAGTGCCTTCAGCGGGTCAACCTCAACAACCACAATATTGCTCCCCATACCCTTTGCGCGCATGGCAAGACCTCTTCCGCACCAGCCATATCCACACACCACAAAGGTCTTTCCTGCAAGAAGGATATTTGTCGCCCTCATGATACCATCCAGAGTGCTCTGCCCTGTGCCATATCGATTATCAAAGAAATGCTTTGTCTTTGCATCATTAACTGCAATCACAGGATATTTCAGCACACCCTCAGCCTCCATACTCTTGAATCTTATAACACCTGTTGTTGTTTCCTCTGTTCCTGCAATTATATTCTCAAGAACATCCTTCCTGCTAGAATGGATTGTTGAGACTAGATCTCCACCATCATCCAGTGTTATATGTGGTATGTGGTCAAGAGCAGCATTTACATGCTCATAGTAGGTTTTATTGTCCTCTCCCTTTATTGCAAAAACAGGTATTTCATAGTCTTTCACTAGGCTTGCTGCTACATCATCCTGAGTGCTCAGCGGATTGGAAGCGCAGAGAACAACATCCGCACCCGCCTCCTTCAGAGTTATCATAAGGTTTGCAGTCTCAGTAGTTACATGAAGACATGCCGATATTTTTATACCCTTAAGAGACCTCTCCTTTCTGAACCTCTCCTTTATAAGATTCAGCACAGGCATATTCATATTGGCCCATTCTATTCTCAGCTTGCCCTTTTTAGCAAGACCCATATCCTTTATATCATACTTCATCCTATCACCTTTTTATATTATCTGACATACTCCCACGACTAAAGTCGTGGGCTTTCCCACTCACACTATCGTAACAGTGAACTACCTCACACTTTTTTAAACTTGTATAATAACAATAATCTTTAATCCAATCTAAACCAGCAGGTATTTTAACCTGCTCACTGTTCCTAGCAATACTATCAGATATTAGTTTTTTATGCATATTTACGACAGGGACGCTTAACACCTGTCCACTCTTGCCAGAGCGTAGGTCCTCTTCGGAGTTGTTATTAACCAATACTTTGTAGGGCACACTAAGAGTTTCCTCTTTGTTTAATGCTCCACTTACAGAGCAGGGGATTTGAGGAGCATCCCCTGATGTATTCTGAAACTCTACCAATAACTTCTGCATTCTTAAATGCCTCCTAATCAACCTGCTACCCTTGTCTTTCACAAGACAAGCCACCCATTTTAATGGGTGGTTATTGACTCCTGAACAGGTGCAATTTCATGAATTTTTCTATTTATTATATCTACAATTTCCTCAGTAACTATCTTAAAGTTTTCCTCATTGATCTCCTTATCCAGCCTGCCTCCTGCTGCTACAGCCCTCCCTCCTCCATTGAAGAGCTCTGCCATTTTTGCAAGATTCATCTCGGGATTATTCCTTCTGAAGCTCATCTTTCCATCTGGATAAAGTACTATTACAAAGTCGCTGCCCTTCTCCTGAAGATAAAGGCTGGCAAGAGTTGAGCTCAGATATTTCTTTGAAATAGCCATAATACAGGAGTACTTATCCACTTTAACCACAACCATGTGCTTCTCGAGATAATCATAACCCTTCTCCTTAACCTTCTGGTAATTTTCATATACCTCCTGAAACACATCATTCCAGGTTATACCCCTTGCGAGAAAATCAACAAACTTTAGCTTATCATACCCGCTAGAAATTACATCATAAAGCTTCCATGCCAGTTCACCTTCATCACGAAAATCATGAACATGGGCAAGCCTTGCTATCCTCTCCGCAACCCTATCTTCAGGCAGAAAGTAATTCCATACGAGTTCAGCCGCACATCGTTCATTACTATGAATAAACTTGAAACCTGCCTCAAGAAGCTTCCTGCCTGAACTCCAGTCATGGTGGTCTATCCATATGAATCTATTATTTGCGTAGAGAGATTTCACAGTTTCCAGTGGAATTTTCGAGTTGTAGCCAAGGTCTGCCACCACGATTAAGTTTCCTTCCGACCCTTCAATCTGTCTGAAAACCTCACCCAGATCATCGTAACTTACGAAGTGATGCTCAATATCTAAATTTTCCTTTTTTGCATATCTCCTGACTATGGCATGGGAACCCAGCCCATCAAGATCCTTTTTATGAGCTATACATATAATCATAGAAGAAGATTGAAGTAATAATAATAAAACTTTTTTGGTATATTGGATATAATGAATGCGGGTTTTGTTAGACACGTGTTCGCCAGAAATTTGAATTATTTATGTTTTTATTTTATCTCTGACATATACTTCCACCACTAAGGTCGTTGGTTTTCTGCTATGTCTGTCATAAAAGCTGGTAACAGATTCTCCTGTGAAGTTTCTCAAGTAAACCAACTCGAGACGAAATTATATTCGTATATATATATAGTATCTATTATC
>QIGD01000182.1 GCA_003229935.1 Methanobacteriota archaeon
GGAGTTGGTAAAATATGGGAAAGGAATACAATTTTAAAATTTGTGAGGTAGGGCAATTCCTCCTACCTATAAAGAGGTAGGTTTCCTTGCCCAGATTTTCATTAAGGACTCACCGTTTTTGGCCTGTGCATTTGCCATAGATTGAAGCCAATACCCTATGTATCTTCTTAGCTCTGGAGATTGTGCTACTTTGAAGCCTGCCAAAAAGCCTCCTGACCAAAGATTTATCTCCTTTGATATCCAATTCTTTATCTGAGATAAGTGAATTAAAGTCACATATCTCACTGTGGAAAAGCAATTATCCATTGTATTTGAGAAAAAACATAATAGCCACCTATATTTGAGTTTTTACTTTAATATTGGTGGCTACTAATATAAACTTTACTGTTTTATATTTTAAACCTGTATTAAAATCTTATTAGTGGATTATCATCCTAAAAAAAATTAGGAATGATTACTTTTCGAATATAAAATAATATAAACGGAGTTATTGGAATTCTAATTCTAAATCGGGCGAATGCCGAAGGCTCCTATAAGATTATATAATCTCATTAAATTCCTACTATCTCCAGCCATCTGTCAAAGAATATCTCTGCCTTTGAATTGAGCTCCTCAAGTTTTTCATCTTTAATTCTGGTAATCATATCTCTTATCTCAGGAACCCCCTTGGACCAGTCGAGAATCATATCCCACATGACTTCAAAGTGGAATTGCAGAGCATAGCTCTTTCCTATACGAAAAGCCTGATTTTTATGACGCTCTGAAGATGCAAGGAGTATTGCATTTTCTGGTAGGTCAAAGGTTTCACCATGCCACTGGAAAACATCAAAACTCACAGGAAATTCAGATAAAGCTATGTCCTTTTTCCCTTCTTCAGTCAGCCTTAGAGGATACCAGCCAAGCTCCTTCTTACCTGGGTAAACCTCTGCTCCAAGGGCGCTGGCTATAAGCTGGGAGCCCAGACATATGCCGAGTAGGGGCTTATCAGCTTCAATGGCTCTCTTAATAAAACTTTTTTCTTCAGCAAGATAAGGGAATTTGCCCAATTCATTAACACTCATTGGCCCTCCGAGAATAACCACAAGGTCATGGCTCATGGCTCCTTCGATATTATCACCTTTCCACAATCTCCTGTACTCCACCTCTATGCCTCTCGCTTCAGTAAGTGTTTCAAAGTATCCAAGATGTTCGCCTTTTGCATTTTCAATAGCTAAAAGTTTTATTTCATCACCCCTTCAACCTTTTTTCTGAGAATTTCGAGAACTCTGGCAGGGTCTGCCCTTCCTCTTGTTTTTGACATTACCCTGCCCACAATAAAATTGAGTGCCTCCCTCTTTCCAGAAAGGTAATCCTTCACAGCCCCGGGATTTTCCTTCAGAGCATCTTCACAGGCAGCTTCAACATAATTCTCATCACTGATTTTAACCCAGCTATTCTCTTCCACAATGATTCTGGGTGATTTTCTAAGTTCTGGAAGAAGTTCCATTACCTTTTTTGCTGTCCTTACAGTGATTTTCCCAGAGTTCATCATATTCAAAAGCTCAATGATATAATCTGGCTCTATTCCACTATTCTTAAAGCTTATACCATTGTATTCCAGAATTCTCCTCACCTCATCTCTTATCCAGCTTGCAGCCTGCTGGGCTGGTATTACCATGGCGACTTTCTCAAATGCATTGGCAAGTTCGAGTTCACTGGCTATTATCTTTGCATCATCAGCTTTGATTTTATACTCAACAATAAAACGTTTCTCCTTGAGATGGGGTGCCTCTGGCAGAATATTTTTTATATACTCAATTTTCTCATTTGTAATTGCAACAGGTGGAAGGTCAGGGTCAGGTATATAACGGTAATCTTCAGCCTCTTCCTTGACACGCATTGCCCTTGTAATCATCTGAGACTCAATAAAAGCCCTTGTTTCCCTTTTAACAGACCTTCCATGCGTCATGAGATTCTTCTGTCTTGTAATTTCAAACAGAAGGGCTTTGTAAGCACCTCTAACCGAATTTATATTCTTGATTTCAACTCTTGCCCCTCCTTCAAGACTGATGTTTGTGTCAACACGCATTGTCCCTCCTTCTTCTCTGGTTTTACCTGTATACTGAAGAACCTTTGTTAACTCTCTGAGGAAATTTCTTGCTTCCTCAGGAGAATGAAGCTGAGGTGCAGTTACTATCTCTACAAGTGGGACTCCAGAACGGTTGTAGTCAACTCTTCCTGTAACAGGGTCATATTTGCCAGGGTCCTCCTCAAAATGCACCTCCCATATACCTATACCCAGAAGGTTGCCATTCTTCGCTATAGGTAAAGAAGTCCTCTGATATCCACTTGGCAGGTCAGGGTAGCTGTAATGTTTCCTCTGGATGTAAACTGGCTCCTGAATAATTTCACAGTTGAACATGAGGGCGATTTCAATAGCAGCATCTATAGCTTTTCTGTTGGGAGGCATGGGTTTTGCTCCAGGCATACCTGTGCATATCTCGCAGATATTCGAATTTGGTTTCACCTCTCTATAGCTAGTTGAGCAATTGCAAAATAGCTTTGTATTTGTTGCAATCTGCTCGTGAATCTCAAGCCCTATAGTGATTTTCATGAACTCGCCTCCAGAGCAAGCATTACATTGAAAATCTTCTGTTCTTCAAGAGGTTTTGCCTGAAGCTGTATTCCAACAGGGATATTTCCGACTTCACCTGCTTCGCTTGAACTGTTAAAACATCATAAGAATACATATCCAAAGGGGAAATTTTCTCACCCAGCCTGTGGGGTAGCTTTGGTGTTGTAGGCCCTGCGATTAAGTCAATATCTCTCAAAGCCTCCAGAAGCTCTCTTGTAATCAGAGACCTGAACTGGAGAGCTTTCCTGTAGTACTTTCCCGAGTACTCCTTCTGGCTGATATAGCTACCTATGTGAATCCGTCTCAGAATTTCCTCACCGCAAACATCCTCAATTTTGTAACCATATCTCCTGCCATCATATTTTCTTGTGGCAGAGAAAAACTCCACAAATGTTGTCAGATAGTAGGTGGGAAGAGCTTTGTTGAGATTTGGGAGATTCACTTCTACCAGCTCGGCACCCTGCATCTCCAGTTTTTCAAGACTCTTTTTAATTTCTGAATTTATTCTTCTGTCAGTAAGCTCTTCAAACTCAGTTACATAGCCAATTTTGTAACCCTCAAGGTCTGGGGTGAGCTTTGAAGTATAATCTAAATTTTCAACCTTTCTGGAAACTGCCTCTCTTTTGCTGTAGCCAGCTATAACCTCAAGCAAAAGGGCAGTTGAATAAACATCTCTACCTAAAGTCCCTATCTGGTCAAAACTCATTGCAAGGTCTATCAATCCCTGCCTTGGCACAAGGCCATATGTGGGCTTTATTCCTATAATACCACAGTGAGATGCCGGGTTCCTTATACTCCCTCCTGTGTCACTTCCAATTGCCAGGTCTGAGAGGCCTCCAGCTATAGATGCTGCTGAACCAGAAGATGAACCACCAGGAATCCTTCCTCTGGCTGCAGGATTTAAAATCGGGCCAAAGTAGCTCGTTTCACCAGAGCTTCCACAGGCAAATTCGTCCATATTGGCCATGCCTATAACTATTCCATCTTCCCTCCTTATACGCTCAATAACAGTTGCGTCGTAAGTGGCAGAATAGTTTTCAAGAGTTTTTGAAGCGCAGCTTGTCTTAAGCCCTTTAACATTTATGTTGGATTTTACTGCAATAGCTAAACCAGAGAGCTTTCCGGCTCTTCCCTGCTTTATCTTTCTGTCAACATTTCTCGCCTCTTCAAGAGCTTCTGAATTCACATACAGAATAGCATTATATTTTTCATTTTCAATTTTATCAAGGAAATTCTGAATATTCTGCTCTGCACTTATTTCGCCTGCTCTCAGACTGTGAAGCTTCTCATCTAAAGTACCCAAGTTCCCACCTCTGCAATAAAATAGCCATCTTCATCAATTTTAGATGTGTTCTTAAGGGCAAGTTTCCTGAATTCCTTTTTATTTTCGGGTGTGCCGTCATCTCTAAGTACATTTACATCTTTAAGAACATAATATGTTTCTTCAAGTTCGACTTCACCCAGAGTAAGTGAGAGTTCCTCCAGGACTTTTTCAGCTTCTTCTTTAATCTTTTCTTGGGTCATAATATTTGAGCAATGAACCCCTATCTCTTAAGAGAATGGAGGAATTGCCCTTTTTCACCTCCTTTAAAATCGCACTCATTTTCCATGTTTTAACAACTCCAATGTCTTAACATTAATATCAAAGATTTTCCCCTACTTTGTCTACCAATAATTTCTGCATTCTGCAATGCCTCCTAATCAGCCAATTGTTTTTATTCCTAACAGAACAAGCCACCAGTTTTAACGGGTGGTGATTGACTGTTATTCCTCTTTTTTATTGAAGATATAGCATCCTCAAGGGCATCTTTAATGTTGCCCTCAGAATTTTTGAGTTCCTCTTCAAGCTCCTCTATCACATCGCCGTCGGCAATTTTCTCGAGAGCATATATTACGTCACCCCTTATATTCTCCTCGCCTGTTTTAAGTTTTTCCAGAAGTATGGGTATAGCCTTTTTGATTTTCTCAGGGTCAACTGAGTGCAAGTCTTCCAGAGCTGCCATAGCACCCATTCTAACCCTCATCCTGGAATTGGATACAAGTTCAGCAAGAGTCTCTTCAAGTCCTTCCCTTCCGGCAATCTCAATAACATTCTCCAGCATTCCCTTCTCAAGCATGTTGGCAATAAGCTCCTTTTTATCCCCTCTCGCCACCTTCTCTATCCACTCAAGAATTTCCTTTAGACTCAGCTTACCCTCGAGCTTTGCCTCGTCATTTATAATTAATGTTGGCGTGGCGGTTATCTCATACCTCTCTTCAAACTCCATGAAACTCGGAATATCTATGACATGAAGTGAAATATGCTCTGACACCAGTCTTCCTGTCCTATCAACCACCCCGGGGCACACCGGACAGAACTCGGTTATGAATATTTTAATATTTATGTCTTTATCTATAGCCTTTATTCTTTCAGCAAATTTTTCAGTTACTTCAAGACTTTCAGAAGATACTCTTACAAGATTCCTCAGAAAGGGCTCTTTTTCCTTGCCTTCTGGATAGAAAGAGTATATCATCCTCTTATTTCTGCCGATGAGCAACATGGCTGGTTTTATCTCTAACTCTTCATCTCCAATTGTAAATTCAATTTTATCGCTGATATTAGAAAGCTTCTCACCGAGTTTTCTTAGCCTTTCAAAAAATTCTTCCTTTCCTCCAGGGACGAGCCTGATAACAATTTCACTCTCAATAGTCTCTAAAATTTCCCACATATAATCACCAGCCGGAAGTCAAGATTGAGATTATAATTAACATTCTGACATACTCCCACGACTAAAGTCGTGGAGTTCTAAAGTCTCCATCGTTCTTGGAGTTGCCTCTTTAGGGATATCATTTTCCTTTCTGCTCCTTGATGTATTTTTTGATTCTGTCTTCTGAGATATGACCTATGCTTTCACAATAATAACTTCTTGTCCAAAGTGTAGGAATCCTGCTTTTAAGTTCTGGGTATTTTTCCCTCAGTTGATGACTTGTATATGCCTTTAGTTGCTGCACTATCCAATGAGGGGCTGCTGTTGGATTAGCCTTGACGAATAAATGCACATAGTCTGGCATCACCTTCATATCATCTATTTCTATATCCAATTCCTTTGCCTTCAATTTGAGAAGTTCTCTCAAATCCTTTGGTATGTTGCCTATCAGCACCTTTCTCCGATACTTCGGACACCATATTAGATGATACGCCACGTTGTGAACACATGTCTTTGAATGTTTCCATCTTTTGTTAACCATCAACTATAAATTGGTGGCACTAATATATAACTATTTTGGTGACAATTAACTATGGTTCACTCTCATCCCACCACTGAAGATGGTGGGCTTTCCCGCTAACGACATCGTAAAATAGAAAGTATACCACCACTATTAAAATTGTTGCAAATATTATCAAACTCTTAACACTCTGAGTATCACTTCCAAAGATTATGGGGAATGGATTTATAAGTACTATACCTCCACCCCTAGTGTTTTATCAACTTAGTTATTAGACAGCCATATGTACCAGTAAAGCTATGTATCTTCTATGAAAAGAATAAAACTTAGTGATAAAGAGGTAGAATACCTCAGGACTTTTGTAAAAAAACCATATGTTCAAACTACACTCCACCAAACGTCAATATCATGTTTTTGATACCAAATATAGTGATTTTCGGTATGTATAACTACTATATTCGTTACAAATGAAGCGAAATCTGTTCAGCGAGCATGCCATTGGAGTTAAGTGTGAATCTATGGTAAAAAAGGGACGTAAAAGCGCAAGAGAATTGACAAGAGCACGTATTTTGCTTTTGATTAATGAGGGAAGAACGGAAATCAAGACAAAAGAGATACTCGGAATATCTAGGGCAACCGTTTCTAACATCAAGAAAAGATACCGGGAGGAAGGACTCCAAAGTGCTCTAACAGAGAAACCAAGGTCTGGTCAGCCAAAAAAATATACCAAAATGCACGAGGTGGAAATCATAGCGCTTGCATGTCCCGAATCACCTGATGGACAAAAGAGATGGTCACTTACATTGCTCGCTGAAGAACTCAGGAAGAAGGAAGGGTTTAAAACAATAAATCGTGAGAGTATCAGACTCGTTTTAAAAAAAGCAACACAAAACCATGGCTGAGAAAGATGTGGTGCATCCAAACAATCGATGCTATATTTAGAGTATATATGTATGATGTTCTTGACTTGTATGGAGAACCATATGACACAAAAAGGCCACTTGTTAATCTTGACGAGAAGCCAAAGCAGCTTCTCGGGGAAAAAAGAACATCTATCCCCATGAAGTCTGGAAGCCCTGAAAAATATGATTATGAATATGTCAGGAACGGCACAGCAAACATATTCATAGCAGTAGAATTCAAGGCAGGAAAAAGGGTGACACGTGTAACTAAAAGAAGAACGATGAAGGATTTTGCATTGTTCGTAAAGATGCTTGTTGATGAAGAATATCCAGATGTTGAAGTCGTAAGGCTGGTCATGG